>NZ_PCYY01000059.1:0-1671 GCF_002553955.1 Lactobacillus sp. UMNPBX12 | reverse complement strand
AACAAAACATACTAATCTAGTGTTGGATGATTACTCGACGGAGTAGTCGTTCAACACTTTTTCTTTTACTATGTAAAGTGGAGATGAAGCCAATGCCGTGACTGCTTTGGACACATGATGTCGTAAACAAAACTGGCAGCTTCACCATTCAATTGTGAATCTCGTCTAAGTATGTTGGCTGTTAAAGTCCTGTTGAGAAAATTAGATCTGATTGGATTAGATGGAGGCAGCTCATCTCCAAGTAAAGCGGAGGTTTATTCTTATGGATTTATTGAAAACTGTTTTTGGTATTGATGTTAGCAGCCGGAAGTCTAACGTATGCATTATGGTCAATGGCCAAAAAGTTGATGACTATGCCATCTCCAACGATATGGTAGGCTTCAATCAGTTGCTAGATGACCTTAAGCAGGTTACTAAACCGCAGATTATCTTTGAAGCAACTGGTGTCTATTCCAGAAGACTCCAGGCGTTTTTGGACATGCACAAATTGCGCTATGTCATGATGAACCCGCTGGAAGCCAAAAGAAAGACAAAGGATGACCTGCACCAGAACAAGACCGATAAGCTTGATGCCTTGTACCTTGCCAAGCTGCAGTCTGAGCACCCGCAACGGCTGGCCTACGTTCAAAGCAAAGAATATCAAGAATTGATGGCCAATAACCGCATCTATGAGCAGGCTTCGCACGATCTGATAACCAACAGGAATAGACTGCACAAAGCCATTCAGCTCACTTTCCCAGAGATTGAGCACTTAATGGTTAACCCGAGAGGGAAAAACTACTGGAGTATTGTTCTCAGATTCCCACACCCTGATATCGTATTAGAAACAAAAGAAGCCGATATCATCGACTTCTTAAAAGGCTTATCTGGTATTGGTAAAAAGCGCGCTAACGACATAATGCAAAGTCTTATTCGTTTGGCTAAAGTCGCATGCCCAGCTGTCAAAAAGGACAGTGCACATATTCGTGGCCTCGAAATGGCCATTAACAATATTCTGAGCGCTGAAGAGGCGTGCCAGACAGCTTTAAAGGAGATGACCAAGCTCGCTCCCAAGCGGGATCTGGAGATCCTCACAAGCATTCCAGGCATCGGCGAAAATACCGCTCTAAGAATCATTAGTGAGCTTGGGGATATCAGACGTTTTAACAACCCTAGCCAATTAAATGCCTTCGTTGGCGTTGACCCTCAAGTTTATGAATCTGGCAACCTCACGGCCCACCTGTCAATTTCAAAGCGTGGGACAGCTATCGGCAGAAAGGTGCTGTACTTGGCAATCAACCAAATTCAGTCGGCTAAGAAAGCGGGAAACCCTTCTCATATTGCGGATTATTACGAGAAACGAAAACGGTCTTCTGAGACTGCAAGTCACAAGAAGGCCGCTATCGCATCGATCCATAAATTATTACGGACGATCTTCGCTTTAATTAAGAATGATCAATTATATAGCTATGACGTAGCCAAACATAACCAAAGACTTTTGTCATAAAAATTGATCCAATAGATATTATAACAGCCTCTTTTTTGAAATTACAGAAGGTGGCTGTATTTATCATGCCCTAAATCAGATATTTAACTCGATTCTCCGGGAGCCATTTCCCGATTAGGCCTGTATTTCAAAATAAAATTGCTTAAAATCGTTGATAACACTTGACTTAGAGTAGAAAAAAGCAG
>NZ_PCYY01000058.1:0-1739 GCF_002553955.1 Lactobacillus sp. UMNPBX12 | reverse complement strand
CTCGTATTATATAAATTAAATCTGTGTTGATTGTCTTTTTAGTTTGTTTATTCGATCATCAGATGCTAGTCTCTAATTGTCATTGACCTTGGTCAATTGGTATAGGTTTTCACCTCCTGTAGCTTGACTACTTTGTAAGTCTGCCGCCCAAGCAGTTTTGCTAATGACTTACTCACATGCTGTATTGATTCTGGCTATTACTGATTCAGAGCAGTTTCAGTCGCAGCTTTTTAGCTTGAACCTGTGAATACTTATATTTTGCGAGACTGTCTTAGAAACTGTAATTAGGGGCTAACATGTGATGATCGATCTATGACCAAATATTTGTTAGAAAGGAGGCCATTCTCAATGAAACTTTTTATAGGAATTGACGTCAGTTCTAAAGACTTGCAAGTCGCTATTACTGACTCAGAAAATCATCAAAAACCTTTGCTTAACCAATCTTTTTCTAATGATCTGACTGGCGCTAATAAGGTCAAAAAGCTAATTCTCCAACTTGCTAAACAGAATAGCTATGACAAGGTAATTATCGGCATGGAGGCTACTTCAATTTATAGCTTTCATCCAGCCTATTTCTTTGCCAATGATGAGGACTTGCAAAAGCTTAATCTTGAAACTGATGTCGTTAATCCCAAAAATACTAAACGATTTCATGACGTTTACGAAGAAAATAAGAATGATCCTATTGATGCCTATTACATCGCGGAATACTTACGCTTTGGCAAGTATCACGTCACTATCGCTCGACAAGAGGAATACTTAGCTCTCCAGCGTCTAACCAGAACCAGATATGAAATCACGTCTTCCCTGGCCAGAGCTAAGCAGCACTTCATTGAAGCCCTTTACTATCGTCTAAACAAACTGGTTACCGTTGACAAGGAAAATATTAAAACTTCTATCTTTGGCGCAACAATGCTGTCTATTGTGACTGATAGTAAAACCATCGATGAAATCACTGAGATGCCAATCGAGGATTTAATTGATTACCTTCAGACTAAGGGACGCGGCCGCTTCTCTGATCCAGAAGCTTTAGCTAAAGCAATCAGGAAAGCCGTCAGAGGATCCTATCGTTTAGGTAAAGTCATGAAAGACTCAATTGATGCAGTATTATCTGTTTACTATACCGAGATTAAAACCAATCAGAAATTGATTAAAAATTTAGATAAAGCAATTACAGACATCGTTCAAGCGCTCCCTGAAGAGAGAATACTGCAGTCTATTCCGGGAATTGGACCAGTTTACTCTGCTGGCATCATCGCTGAAATTGGTAGTATTGATCGGTTCGATACTGAAGCTCAGCTGGCTAAATACGCCGGCCTAGCTTGGCGTCAAAAGCAGTCTAGTGATTTTGACAGCGAACACAAGCCAATGACCAAAAACGGCAATCATTATCTAAGATATTATTTGGTTGAAGCTGCCAACCTAATTAGATTAAGAGATCCCGTTTTTCGGAAGTACTATCAAAAGAAGTACGATGAAGCTTTCTATTCCCCGCATAAACGTGCTTGCGTCCTTTGTGCAAGAAAACTAGTTAGGACCATTTTCACTCTGCTCAAAAATGGTCAAATCTATCAAACACCGAGGTGATCAATTGGTCTAAAACATTTTTGGAGGAGTAAATAATAGTTATTAAAAACCCTTGAAATAGGGCCTAGTTTCATGCACGCAAATTTTGGCTTTAACACAAACTAATTAAAAATAAAATTTACAATTTACATTGACTTATCACCACATGACTT
>NZ_PCYY01000057.1:0-1767 GCF_002553955.1 Lactobacillus sp. UMNPBX12 | reverse complement strand
CTTAGAATCCTACTTTGATTAAATAAATAATTAAAAAATCAATTTACGAGAAAGATCTATTTACACAAAAGATTTGACAGTTTCAAATTTTAAATTACTCATTAATATAAAACAACTATTTTTAAAGCAACTTGTAAATTGAACAAAAAATAGGGAAGATGAAACTAATCATTTCCCTATTTGTTTTTAAGAACAGTATTCAAATTAGTATAAATTGCTGGCTTAGGCTGAGATTTATCTGGCATTTGCAGCCAATGAGGCAAAATTCCATTTAAAGGTTGAAGTGGCCTTTTAGTGGGCTGATGCAACTCAAGCTTCCTATCAACAATCTTGATTGTAGTGGCACTTTTATCACGTGGTACAGAGGATGATTGTGGTTTAGTGCAGGCCGATAAGCTAAGTAAGAATATAGTTAGTAAAAGTAGTTTTTGCATATTTTTTAATTTTTTTCCAAATATAACTCCCAACACAATATTCTACTATTTAAGTGGACAATGATAAAATAAAAATAAGTTTAGATGACGAGGAATGGTAAAATGAGTCGAATAACAATTTATATGACAGGTGGAATCGCTGATTATAAGGCAGTTAACGTTATCCGCGATTTAGAAAAAGCGGGTCATCAAGTTCAAATAGTAATGACTAAAAATGCAGAGCATTTTGTAACTACTAATACACTGGCTGCTTTAACAAAGTATCCTGTTTTGGATGATTTATGGAGCAAGGAAAATGAGTCTAGCATACCACATGTTCATCTAGCGCGTTGGACAGAGTTAGCTCTGGTTTTACCAGCGACTGCAAATTTTATTGCTAAAATGGCAACGGGAATCGCTGACGATGCAGCTAGCACTACAATTTTAGCTACAAGTGCACCTAAATTGGTTGTACCAGCCATGAATGACCAAATGTGGAATAATCCAGCTACACAGCGAAATATAGCTTTTCTGAAAGAACATGGTGTAGAAATAATGGAGCCTGCAGTAGGGATGCTGGCAGAAGGCTATGCTGCTAAAGGACGAATGCCAGAGCCAGGAGCAATTGTGGCGTGGATCAAAAATTTCACTGAACAACAGAACGTTTTGCAAGGAAAAAATATTGTTATTACTGCTGGTGGTACTGAAGAAGCAATCGATCCCGTCCGCTTTATTGGTAACCGCTCTAGTGGGAAAATGGGCATTTCCTTAGCTACAGAAGCAGCAGCGATGGGAGCAAAAGTAAAGCTAATATATGGTAATGTAAGTATGCCTTTGCCACAAAATCCTAGGATTACATTAATTCATGTTTCTAGTAGCGAAGAAATGTTAGTTGCAGTCAAAAAAGAATTTAAGCATAGTAACGTTTTAATTATGGCTGCTGCAGTAGCGGATTGGCGCATGAAACAAGTTGCAGATCATAAATTAAAAAAGCAAGCTGATCAACAAACTTTGACTCTAACTTTAGTTAAAACGACAGATATTTTACGCGAAGTTGCTAGCCACAAGCAGCGAGGGCAGATAGTTGTCGGCTTTGCGGCAGAAACGAATAATTTGCTACAAAATGCTGCAAAAAAGCTATCTTCAAAAGGTGCCGATATGATTGTAGCAAATGACGTTTCTAAAAATGTTTTTGGCAATGATGAAGACCAGGTAACGATTTTACAAAAAAATAAGTCAACTAAGAAATGGCCTAAAATGAGTAAGCAAAAGATTGCTCAAAAATTGTTGCAGCTTATTGCTCAAAAAATATAGTATTTGCATATAGCTAATAGTGAACTATATGATTTATATT
>NZ_PCYY01000056.1:0-1810 GCF_002553955.1 Lactobacillus sp. UMNPBX12 | reverse complement strand
CATCGACCATCATCACGACAAAAAATAAAAACGCCGCTCAATGTAATAACTTTGGCGAGTTATAGGGCGACGTTTTCAACGTTTTTATAATATCGACCACCGCTCTTAAAGCGGGCTGCAAAGGAGGTCTTTGGATCTCCTTTTTCTTTATCTAAATTATAGCATATTTTTTAAATTAAAAGCCTGCAAAATTAATTGCGAGCTTTCTATTAATGCTTAGTTTTCCCAGTCATAAACCACAACTTTACCGGTCATATGACCACTTTCTACTAATTTATGAGCCTTTCGTAAATTTATTGCATTTAAGGGTTCTAATGACTTAGTCATAGTGCATTTAAGTTTGCCATTATCTAACATCTGGGCAATTTTGTTTAAAATATCATGCTGACTAATCATATCTTCAGTTTGATAATAGGATTTAGTATACATCCATTCCCACGAAAAGTGTGCTTTCTTTTTGGTAAGCAACCTTAAATTTATTGGACGATGATTTTCAGTAATTGAAACAATGTGTCCCTCTGGTTTAATTAACTCACACATTTCTTTCCAATGACCATCTAAATCCTTTAATTCTAGGATGTAA
Organism: Lactobacillus sp. UMNPBX12; assembly: GCF_002553955.1. Lineage (NCBI taxonomy): Bacteria > Bacillati > Bacillota > Bacilli > Lactobacillales > Lactobacillaceae > Lactobacillus > Lactobacillus sp. UMNPBX12. The sequence goes on along the minus strand of NZ_PCYY01000056.1, from coordinate 1,227 downwards.
TCAACATACTTATATCCTAATTTCTTTACTTGTTTTACCAAGTCTTCACGATGGTTCACAACATAATCTGTGCCGTGATCTTGTGTCCATTTAATACTATCTGGACGGGATGCAGTTGCAATTACTGTTAATCCTGCTAAATGTGCCAATTGTGTAGCTACTGATCCTACTCCCCCAGCACCATTAATAATCAAGATCGTTTTACTCTGATTATTCTCTTGATTCCAAGTTAAACCCATTTGTTCAAATAAGGCTTCATAAGCTGTAAGTGAGGTTAAAGGCATTGCAGCCGCTTCATTATCTTTTAAAGTCTTTGGAGCATGACCAACTATTCTTTCATCAACTAGTTGGTACTCACTATCACTGCCTGATCTAATAAATGAACCTGCATAAAATACCCTGTCACCTTGTTTGAAGAGACTAACTTTCGACCCTACTTCTTCTACTACACCACATGCATCCCAACCGATCACTTTAGGCGTTTTTAAGACCATATGTCCACTTTTTCTAACTCCAACATCTACTGGGTTAACTGAAACTGCATTAACTTTTACTAACAAGTCATGACCCTTAGCAGTAGGTTTTTCCATATCAAAATCAATCAAACTTTCAGGATCATCAATCTTCAAGTGTTTTTTGAATCCAATTGCTTTCATTTTTATCTTCCTTCCTTATTTACTAATTAATTGTAAGTAAGCCATAGATAAAAACAAGAAGTGAATTTTTCCTTACTAAGTAACAAATTTTTCCCTAGCTTGATTAAATTTAAAGATTTAGAATTGAATTATTATATCGAGGTGAAAGAATGCCACGTCATATTTATAACTGCTCTGAAGGCTGTCCTGTTGAAAGTACACTTCAAATTATTTCAGGTAAATGGAAAAGTGTTATTATCTATCATTTAATCAAGAAAAAACACTGTCGTTTTAATGAATTGCAGAAATTGATGCCTAATTGTTCCAGACGAATGTTGTCACTTCAATTAAAAGAGCTAAAAAGTGATCAAATTATTGATAAAACTATTTTTCCAACAGTACCACCTAAAACAAGTTATCAATTAACTGCATTAGGTGAGACCCTTACCCCATTAATTTTAGAAATGGAAAAATGGGGCGACAAATATAATCAATTGCATGAATAAGAGCCCGCAAACTAATTGCGAGCTTTTTTATCTTGTTCGTCTTCTTTTGCAAACAAAATTTCTGTACAATTATTTTCGCAGAAAGT
>NZ_PCYY01000055.1:0-1925 GCF_002553955.1 Lactobacillus sp. UMNPBX12 | reverse complement strand
TCAAGCTTTACTCCAAGGGCGTGACCACCAGGGAAATAGCCGATCTAATTGAAAATATGTATGGCAGTCATTATAGTCCAGCTCAAGTATCAAATATTTCCAAGCAGATGCTCCCCAAGGTTGAGGCTTATCACAAGCGCAAGCTAAGCGACAAGTTTTTCTGTGTCTATTTGGATGCGACATACCTTCCTTTGCGCCGAGAAACGTTTGAGCGTGAAGCAGTCTATATTGCCATTGGCATCAAGCCTAATGGGCACAAGGAGGTCATTGACTACTGCATTGCGCCTAGCGAGAACATTGAAGTCTGGACAGAGATGCTTCAAAACATGAGGTTCAGAGGCTTGATGGAAATTGAGTCCGATCTGCTGGTCTTCTATAATTATCCTAAATTATCCTAAGCAGATCAGGGCTTCAATTTACTCCACCAATATGATCAAATCCTTTAACAACGTTATCAAGCGTAAAGGTAAGCCTAAAGCAGAGTTTCCAACTGAACAGTCGCTTAATACTTTTATTGGCATTCAGGCAATGAGCTACAACGAACGCTATTTCAATCGAATCCACAAAGGCTTTGGTCAGGTTCAGGATACCTTAGAATCCTATTTTGATTAAATAAAAGATTAAAAAATCTATTTACACAAAAAAATTGACAGTTTCTTTTAAATCCAAAAATACAGGAAAATTTTCGTTTAAATTATGTATAACATATCGTAAAAAGTTAAAAATTATCTACTTTCTTGCATCTTTTTTTCAATCAATAATGTATCACGATATTCAGGAGCATCGGGTATTTCATGGAAATCAAAAGTTAATTCCTTATGCTTGCTCAAAATTTGTTTAATTTCATCAATATTCAATCTAAAGAATTCTTTACGCTTATTTACCTTATTAACTCGTTCTTTATCAAAATATTCATGCAATTCAGTTTCAAGTTTATACGCATCATCAGTAAATATAAGTGCATGAACATCAAATTTAAATGGAACTGATGCACTACTTAATTCATTAATTCTATCCATTGGATCTAATCTGCGAGTAACTCCAATTTTATAAACATTTTGTCCAAAAGAACCAATATTAGAAATAATATAAACATACCCTGCTGTGGGGTTTTCAGCTCGATCCGAAAGTTTAACTTTCTTAGCTTGAATATCAGAAATTTTATCCTGAAGATCAGCTAATTTTCTCTTAAGAGATTCAATCTCCACATCACTTTTAGAATTATTAATCTTATTTTGTAAAAGATCTTTCGCTTGTTGAAAATGCGTTTCATCTTTTTCGTATTTTGCACGTTCTTGTGCATATTCTCTCTGTGCTTGACGTTCTTCCTTTTCTCTTTGTCGTTGTTCTCTAAGCAATTCTTTTTCTTGTTCTTTCTTTAATGCGTATTCAAGAGCAATATGTGCTTCATCTAATTTACTATCTAAATAATTGGCAGTAAGTCTTACTCCGTTAGGCTCATTCAGTTTATTCAATTGTTCAAATGAGCGCGTAATTCTCTTTTCAATCATTTCGATATTAGATTTGGTTACTTTATTAATTGCAGCTTCACATTCACCATTAAAGGAACGAACTAACTGCTTAATATTTTTCTTTTGCATAGACCGGCCCTTAGCTTCGGAACCGTCTAATGTCATTGGATTAAAAATAGTTCCAGCATCTCCATTTTTAATCATTTCCTTTTGATTAGACCTTACTTCTGATAATTTCCCCTTATATGCACTAGAGTTTGCAAAATCATATCTTGGCTTATATAAACCATAATCTTCGTACATAATTTCATCTGAAACATTAACAAGCTGACTATTTAAATCTTTTATTTTCTTATCTAAATTTGAAATCTGTTTGTTTTGTTCAGTAACTTTTTGAATCTTTTTATCAATATCAGCATTTAACTTTTCAATATCTTCTTGTTTAGTATTTAG
>NZ_PCYY01000054.1:0-1997 GCF_002553955.1 Lactobacillus sp. UMNPBX12 | reverse complement strand
AAATTAAAAGCTCATCGAACAGCTAACAACAGACGATTTTACTATCAATCAGAGCTTGATCAGTATTTAGGCCTTGATCATAACGAGCCCATTGATAAACGCAAAATTGTGGCTTACGCGCGGGTATCTTCCAATGGGCAAAAAGACGATTTAAAAGATCAAGTTGCTTTTTTAAGGCAATTCTTGAATGCTAGAGGCATTATCGCCGATGAATATATCTCAGATATTGGATCGGGCTTAAACTATAAACGTCCTAAATGGCTTAAGTTGATCAAAGACATCGATGCAAATCAGATTAAAGAGATCTACGTTACTTATGAAGATCGCTTTATCCGTTTTGGCTTTAAGTTCTTTCAAGAATTTTGTGCTTGGCATGACTGTAAGATAATCGTCTTAAACAATGAGGATACTTCGCCAGATAAGGAGCTAGTGGAAGACTTAATTAGCGTTATTCATGTTTTTTCATGCCGTCTTTATGGACTGAGAAGGTATAAAAACAAAATAAAGAACGATCCTAATTTAAAAGAATAAGCGATGCATCTATAAAAGGAGGTGGATAAAATGCCAGAATACTATATAAAAACCAAATCCTATGAGCTGTTTCCCAACAAACAGATGAAGGCTGTTTTTGATCGCAATTGCGATTATCGGAGATTCTGCTGGAATGAAGCCTTGGCTTTGTGGAATGACGAATACGACATTAGGCAGCTGATGCTTGATAAAGAGATCAAAGCTGAACTGCGAAAGGCCAAGAGTCAACGCAAATTTACTGCCGAACAAGAAGAAATGCTTGCCAGCTATCCTGCGCCTAATTGGAAAGCCATCAGGAATAAACTAGTGGCAGAAAAAGAAGACTGGCAATTTAGCTATTCAGCCCATCTATTGCAGCTAGCCGTACAGGATTTGGGCAAAGCCTGGCAAAATTTTTTCAATAAGGCTCAAAAAGATTGGGGCAAGCCTAAATTTAAATCTAAGCGGGCTCCCAAGCAAGGCTTCAAGAGCGACCAAGCTAGAATTGTTAATGGCAAGCTGGTTTTGGAAAAGCCTCAAGGGTTGAAAGCAAATTGGCAACCAATAAAATTGTCAGAAAAGCCTTTTGATTATCCTACAGGAACAATGTCTTTCTATCGAGTAAGGGATAGGTATTATGTGGCAATTCCATATAAGATCCCCAAAGATAGGTTCGAAGTCAAAAAGAAAACAGGCAAAGCGACCGGGGTAGATATAAACGTAGGCCATTTCAATTATGAAGATGGTCAGCTTTTGATTATTCCTAAGTCTTTGACCAAAATATACAGCAAAATAAAGCATTATCAAAAGCAGCTGGCAAAGAAGCGAACAGTCAACGGTAGAATTAAAGGTGCGCAAAGCAAGAAATACTTGAAGACGAGAATCAAGCTTCAGGCATCCTATCAGCGTGCCCAAAACATTCAAACGGATTTAATGCATAAATTTACTACTGAACTGGTAAACAATTATGATCAAATAGCGATTGAAGATCTGGAAGTCAAAGGCATGCTTATGAGCCATGTGGCTTCAAAAGGCATGCATCGAAGCATGTTTGGCTTGTTTAGAAAGCTTTTAACATATAAATGCGAATGGTATGGTAAAGAACTGATTATTGCCAACAAGCTATATCCATCAACGCAAAGATGCGCAGCATGCGGCTTGGTCAAAAAAGGCGATGAAAAGATCACGCTGCAGGGCAATAAAAAGCATGGCACCAAGCATAACGAGTTTGTCTGTTATAATCCTAGCTGTCCTAATTACAATAAAAAGGTTGATCGCGACGAAAATGCCATGGCCAACCTAACGCTGCTAGTAAAGCATCCAGAGTTAAATCGAGCCTTATAAGATAATTGCGGGCGAGGCTACGTCCGAAAAAATGCCAAAAGAGATAGTCAATGCGATTACTTCTAAATTGAAATATCGGAATACTAGCGTAGACGTTGGTAAGAGAAATGGAAAGCACGAATAGTCCAAAATGTATGAAAATA
>NZ_PCYY01000053.1:0-2052 GCF_002553955.1 Lactobacillus sp. UMNPBX12 | reverse complement strand
TTTGAGGTACTACCCTCAAAACTAAACAAAGTTTCTCAGTGTGCTTCCGCTTGCTCTGGATACTTCTCTTAGCATTCCTGCTCTCCATATCCTTCGCTTCCTTAGAAAGGAGGTGATCCAGCCGCAGGTTCTCCTACGGCTACCTTGTTACGACTTCACCCCAGTCATCTGCCCTGCCTTAGACGGCTCCTTCCCGAAGGTTAGGCCACCGGCTTTGGGCATTGCAGACTCCCATGGTGTGACGGGCGGTGTGTACAAGGCCCGGGAACGTATTCACCGCGGCGTGCTGATCCGCGATTACTAGCGATTCCAGCTTCGTGCAGTCGAGTTGCAGACTGCAGTCCGAACTGAGAACAGCTTTCAGAGATTCGCTTGCCTTCGCAGGCTCGCTTCTCGTTGTACTGCCCATTGTAGCACGTGTGTAGCCCAGGTCATAAGGGGCATGATGACTTGACGTCATCCCCACCTTCCTCCGGTTTGTCACCGGCAGTCTCATTAGAGTGCCCAACTTAATGCTGGCAACTAATAACAAGGGTTGCGCTCGTTGCGGGACTTAACCCAACATCTCACGACACGAGCTGACGACAGCCATGCACCACCTGTCTTAGCGTCCCCGAAGGGAACTTTGTATCTCTACAAATGGCACTAGATGTCAAGACCTGGTAAGGTTCTTCGCGTTGCTTCGAATTAAACCACATGCTCCACCGCTTGTGCGGGCCCCCGTCAATTCCTTTGAGTTTCAACCTTGCGGTCGTACTCCCCAGGCGGAGTGCTTAATGCGTTAGCTGCAGCACTGAGAGGCGGAAACCTCCCAACACTTAGCACTCATCGTTTACGGCATGGACTACCAGGGTATCTAATCCTGTTCGCTACCCATGCTTTCGAGCCTCAGCGTCAGTTGCAGACCAGAGAGCCGCCTTCGCCACTGGTGTTCTTCCATATATCTACGCATTCCACCGCTACACATGGAGTTCCACTCTCCTCTTCTGCACTCAAGAAAAACAGTTTCCGATGCAGTTCCTCGGTTAAGCCGAGGGCTTTCACATCAGACTTATTCTTCCGCCTGCGCTCGCTTTACGCCCAATAAATCCGGACAACGCTTGCCACCTACGTATTACCGCGGCTGCTGGCACGTAGTTAGCCGTGACTTTCTGGTTGATTACCGTCAAATAAAGGCCAGTTACTACCTCTATCCTTCTTCACCAACAACAGAGCTTTACGATCCGAAAACCTTCTTCACTCACGCGGCGTTGCTCCATCAGACTTGCGTCCATTGTGGAAGATTCCCTACTGCTGCCTCCCGTAGGAGTTTGGGCCGTGTCTCAGTCCCAATGTGGCCGATCAGTCTCTCAACTCGGCTATGCATCATCGCCTTGGTAAGCCTTTACCTTACCAACTAGCTAATGCACCGCGGGGCCATCCCATAGCGACAGCTTACGCCGCCTTTTAAAAGCTGATCATGCGATCTGCTTTCTTATCCGGTATTAGCACCTGTTTCCAAGTGGTATCCCAGACTATGGGGCAGGTTCCCCACGTGTTACTCACCCATCCGCCGCTCGCTTTCCTAACGTCATTACCGAAGTAAATCTGTTAGTTCCGCTCGCTCGACTTGCATGTATTAGGCACGCCGCCAGCGTTCGTCCTGAGCCAGGATCAAACTCTCATTTTAAAAAGTTTGAATGATTGCTCATTCCTTATTTAAGATCTTTGTCTCAAATTTATTGCTTGCGAATTGACTTCGCTTCTTGTTTGGGTTTTTACACCCGCACACTTTTAGCGAAACTTTGTTCAGTTTTCAAAGTACTACCTCTGTCTTGCTTTTTGTAAAGCAGACAGCTTTTATATTTTATCAAACCATCATTTCTTTGTCAAGAACTTTTTTGATTTGTTTTTCCGTCTTGCTCAAGCTTTTTCTGCTTTCACCTGACGACATTTAAATATATTACCAGCTTATTTACTTCTTTGCAAGTACTTTTTTCTTTTTATTTGTTTTCTTTCCTTACATGTCTGTTTTTAAGCTCTCGTCGCATCTCTCGAAGCGACTTTATTAAT
>NZ_PCYY01000052.1:0-2648 GCF_002553955.1 Lactobacillus sp. UMNPBX12 | reverse complement strand
TTAGCAATGCAAAAACTGTCACTGATGTTGAATCAGCTAAGAACACTGGTGTTGATAACATTAACAACGTTAATGTTCCTACTACTTCTGCAACTAAAGATGCTGCCATTAACGCAATCAATACTGCATTATCAGCTAAGAAGACTGCAATTAACGATACTAACTTAACTGCTGAAGAAAAATCCACGTTAGTTGACCAAGCACAAAAACTTGCTGATGACGCAATTGCTAACATTAATAAAGCAACAACTAACGATACAGTAAAAACTGCTAAGGACACTGGTGTTCAAGCTATTAAGAACATGCCAATTCCAACAGCTTCTAAGACCAAGAATGACGCTAATAGTGATCTTGATAACACAGCTGATGCTGCTAAGAAGGCCATCGATGCAACTTCAGGTTTAACTGAGGATCAAAAGAAAACAGCAAATGATCAAATTGACCAAGCTGTTGCTGCTGCTAAAGACAACATCAATAAGGCTTCTGATGACACAGGTGTTGCAGATGCAACGGATGCAGGTAAGCTCGCAATCGACAAGGTAAGTGCAAAGGCAGCAATCGACGCAGCAGTTGCTGCTAAGAAGAGCGAAATTGCTCAGGCACCATTAACTGCTGAAGAAGCCAAGCCTTTAAACAACCTGGTAGATCAAGACGCTGCTGCTGCTAAGGCTGCAATTGATGCCGCTACTACTAGTGCAGCTGTTGAAACTGCCAAGAACAATGGTGTTGAAACAATTAACAACATCAAAGTTCCTACTACTTCTGCAACTAAAGACGATGCCAACAAGGCAACTGATGCTGGAAACATTACGCCAACTGTTCCAGGTGGCAAGGTTACTGTTAAAGATCCAAGTCACTTAACAGATTCTGAAAAAGATCAAGTTAAGAAGAATGTGGAAGACGCTAATAAGGATAACTTCCCAGATGGCACTGAGATTACAGTAGGTGATGACGGTACAGCTACAGTAACGTACCCAGATGGTTCGAAGGATGTCATTGCTGGTACTGATTTAGTCATCGCTCCTAAAAGCGAAGATGTTCTTGGAAGCAAGTATCATTCACACAAGAATGGTTCAAACTCTAGTCAAGCTGATAGAGTTAAGGGAGCTTCTACTGCTAATGGCAGCATCGCAAACGCTGGTAACAACCTAGCTGTTAAGGCTGAAAGTGATAATGCCTTTGTAGGTGTTAAGGCTGAAAGTGATAATGCCATTGGTAATAACAAGGCTACTAGCTTAAAGACATTACCACAAACAGGCACTAAAGATACTTCAATTTTGGGTGTGCTTGGTATGCTTTTAGCTTCACTTGGTCTATTCGTATTTAAGAAGAAGCGCGATAAAGAATAATTTATAATAGTTTTTTATAAATTCTATTGGTAAAAGTATCTAGAGAAAGTTAATTCTCAGATTTAAAAAGACGATCGAAAACTTTTGAAAAATTGTTTTTGATCGCCTTTTTGTGTGAAATGAAAACAAGATTCTACGTAAGCGTAAAATAACCGAGTATCTAGATTAGTTTTAGATTTCAATTATGATTAATTTATCAATATTTTGGAGGTTATTCATATGTCAGAAAAAAAGCTAATCGTCCCTCTTGCTCGTGAGCCAAAAGCTAAAAAGTCTAAGCCAGCTCGTAATCATTTACTGCTTTCTTTAAAGAAAAATGACCTAGAATTAGACTTTCAATGTCATTAAGTTAAGCTATTGACATTGGAGAAAAAAACAATTAAAGCATCATTTGGCTTTAGATAGCCAATTTGAGGCTTTTTTGCGTAGGCAAATAACCAGTCTATGAGTTCTTGTTTATTCTGATCTGCTGTTGTCATGTCGTTTAATAAGTCCTTTTTTGATATCACGTTCCATAAGTTGACGAACTATGTTCAGGTAGTCTTCTGGAATAGTGTAGCCATGATAGAAATATGGTACTTCACCATCGATAGAAATACCACCAGTTTCATCACCTTTAGGTGACGGGCTAGGATTGTTTGTCTTACCACTTAAATAATCGGCTGACGTATGTAGTACATCTGCGACTGCATTAAGTGCATCAATTCCTGGTCTTTGATTCTTCCAATTATAGATGGAATTTCTACCTAAACCTGCCTTGTCATTTACTTCACGGAGATTCATTGCCACATATGCCAGAGATACTTACGCTAGTAAACTTTTATTATTCGAAACTGCATTTTTATCAAACTACAGCGGAAAAAGAAAAAGTTTATCATGTTAATCCTAAGAGAGCACAAAGATTGGCTCATAAGGCCACGCAAAAGAAAGCTATTGGTACCAAAGCACAACAAGCTTTGAAAAAAACAATTTGAGCAGTCAAAGATAGCCAAGAAAAAGGTAAAGAAAGATAGGAAACGTGAAGAACAAGAAAGACGTTTCTTACAAAAACAAGTCAAACGTCGAGAAAAACACCGTGGTCATTGATGTCGAAAAAGCTCGCAATTAATTTTGCGGGTTTTCATTTTGGAAAATATGCTATAATTTAAGTAAAGAAAAAGGAGATACAAAGACCTCCTTTGCAGCCCGCTTTAAGAGCGGCGTTTAAGATTATTTTTTGCGGTGAACGCTACTCAATAACTCTTCCAAAGTTATTACATTGAGCGGCGTTTTTATTTTTTGTCGTGATGATGGTCGATG
>NZ_PCYY01000051.1:0-2887 GCF_002553955.1 Lactobacillus sp. UMNPBX12 | reverse complement strand
TAAAGAAATAAATTTAAGGAATCATTCATCCTTACACAAACTATTTTACAGTCTCTTATTTTAAAGAAAGGGGGGAGAACAGTTAAATATGTTTGATGTAGAGAAAATGAAGAAAATATATTTTGACTGGATAGATAAAAAGATTCAATTTGTCCCTTCTAAAAATCAGGATTATATGACTATCACTACACCTTTTTTAGATATGTACAATGATTATATAGAATTAGTGATTGCACAAGGAAATACATCAAAATATATAATTAGTGATGATGGGTATACTATTAATGAGTTAGGGTTATTAGATATTAATTTAAACAGAAAATCTAAACGTAGGAACTACTTTCAATCGATTTTGATTAATTTTGGTGTGAAAAATCAGAATAATGAATTAATAATTGAATTTGATGACTTAGCCCAATTTCCAGATGCACAAAATAGGTTAACTCAATGTATGTTGCAAGCTTTTGATTTATTACAGACTTCTAAAAATAGTGTTATTAAGTATTTTAAAGAAGATGTAACAAATTATTTTATTGATAATAATATTCCAGTAGGAGAAGATTTGAGTTTACTAGGAAAAAGCGGACGGAATTCTAAGTTTGATATTGTGGTTGGACGTACAAGAAAAAAACCGCAACAAGCTATTAAGGTGGTGAATACGCCTATTAATTCTAATATAGCTAACCCTTTATTTAGAATTATTGATGTACGAGAAAGCCAACCTAAAACAGAATTTTCAGTTATTGCGAACAATATTAATAGTCCTGTTTCTAGTGATTTTAAGTCTGCCTTTAAGAACTATAATATTCCTGTTTATTCTTGGTCAGAAAGAGAGCAATGGCTTTCCAAATTTAAATTGGCAATGTGATAGTTGATTAAAGGTGTTGAGCTGAAATTGTAAATAATATTAGTTCTAGCATTAGGCAATATGGAACATTTAGAATAAGAAATAAGCATCACTGCAGTTGATTTGCAGGGATGCTTATTTTGTTTTGGTGAAAAATTGTGTCAATAATTTTTTGAACAAAGTTATTGACAAATTAGCTGAAGAATAATAACATGTTTATACAATTGAAAAGCAGAGATGTTTTTGGATAGATTAGAGACTTGTCTCCTTTCTATTTTTTTATTGATAAAAAGTTCAAGAGGTATACATTGATTTCCTCTTGGACTTTTTTGATGCATTGAATTGCTAAAGATGTTATAAAAATTAGGGTAGGGAATAAAAATGAAAGCATCAAAAAAATTAATTTTAGTATCGGCAGCTACGATAATGTTGACTGTACCTGTTTTAGCAAATAATCATTTGTCTAATCCAGTTGCTGCCGCAAGTCAAGATAATACACAAACTACTAAATTAACGTTCTATATTAACCACAATGCCTATGTTTACAATCATCAAGGTAAGCGTACCAAGAGCAAGATTAAGAAGGGAAAGTTACTAAAGGTGACTATATTGAAGCCTAAGGCAATTACTAACCCAAATCAAAGCAGGTATTTCTTCAATAATGTATTAGCTGGCAAGTATTTTTCGTTACCGACAGTAAGCATCAAGAAGACAGACTTTGTTAATATTGGCAAAAATAAATATATTAAGCCAGGCAACATTGGTAGAATCTCGCCAGGAAAATATCAATATGCGGATCTGTCAACTAAGGAATTTAAGGTAATTACCAAAAAGACTGCTCCAGTAACTAATCAAGTAGGGATGCCAATTGCTGCTCCAATTAAGAAGGGAACTAAGCTTACAGTTGATCAGAATTATTACAATAATGTTGATGGCGCTGATGACTATCTAAGTAATCTCGAGTATTATCGTATTAAAGGTACTAACAAGTGGGTCAATTTACCTGATATCAAAAAGTCAACTCGGATTATGCCAAATAATTTTGTAATAGCGCCTGTTATGGTTAATTATGTAACTGCTGGCAAGTCAGCATATCTTTACAATATTAATGGCGAAATCGTTGACAAGAGTTATTTATTGATTCCAGATGTTAATGTTGGCGTTGATCGAGCTCTTTATATTTGGAACAAGCAAACTAAACAAGCTGATCTATATTATCATCTTACGGCTAACAAAAAATTGGTCTGGGTTCCATCTCTTGATGGAATAGGCAAGACTGGTACTACGATTACCAGCAACGGCTCATATGCTCACCAAACTAAAGATACAGCAAATACTTTTGTTAAAGCTAGTGATGTGACAAGTCAAAATCCAGTTGCATTAAAAGTTGATAATACACCGAGCGAAGCACAAGCAGATGCAAGTCAGGCCACTGTTAGTGACTATGGTGAGTTGCAAGCCTTAGTTGATCGAGCAGGTCAAATTAAAAAATCGACTTTATATCGTTTGACTGAAAAAGCACAGCAAGAAAGATATGATTTGGCCGTTGATAACGCACAAAAGTTATTGACTAACAAGAATACTTCTATTGCGGCAGTTAAGCAGGCTAGTTGGCAAATTAAATACGATCAAAGTAAATTAGACGGACAAAAAGTTTGGGTTAAAAAGATGAATAAACTAACTAAGGCAGAAAAGTCTTGGGTAGTTTCATTGGCTAATTGTGATATCCATGGTGATTTACAAAAAGAATATGCTGGCTTTTATAAAGGTAAAATTGCGGTAGTGACTTATAATAAAAAGACTTTTAAGAGTTTCAACAAGTTTAAAAATATATGTGTAATTGTGTTTCTTAAGTGTTATAAAGTGTGTTATAATCTCGCTACAAGGTGGTGAGATTTTTTATGTCTAGAATTATGTATTTAAAAGAAGCTGCTGCATATCTTGGCAAAGCGCCGTTCACTCTTCAAAGCTGGGATCGAGCTGGAAAATTAAAAGCTCATCGAACAGCTAACAACAGACGATTTTACTATCAATCAGAGC
>NZ_PCYY01000050.1:0-3180 GCF_002553955.1 Lactobacillus sp. UMNPBX12 | reverse complement strand
TAAAGAAATAAATTTAAGGAATCATTCATCCTTACACAAACTATTTTACAGTCTCTAAATTAATTTTTTATTATTTCTATAATCTCTGATAAAGAGATTACGTTACATGTTAATTAGGATACTTTTCTTTAATAACATACATAATTGAGGTGAATCATTATAAATAAATAATTTTTTAAGGAAAAAACACAAGATCAATTCACTCATTTGCATATTTCCATAAAAAAGCCAGCAACCTCATTCAGAGGTTGCTGGAGTTAATACATTCTATATCTAATTAACATTAAAATTATATCAATAATTTCACTACACGACAATGAATAAAAACATTCTCATTTCTCACAGTTTACGAAAAGACATCTTCACAAATATCCATTTTTCTATTTTAAAGAATAACCATGATAAAAACAATAAAACACTTACAAGTCCAAACATAAAGAGAATGATTTTAAATTTTTCATCTTTAAACAAATTATTCGAAAACACCACTTCAAAATTATTATTTTTAAAATACTTATTCATTAATATACTAATTTTGTAAAAAATATTTGAAGTATTATCTACCCATATTGTAAGTATCTCTTCTTTAGAAGAAATAGTATTTAAAAATGTAACTAATATCGTAATATTACTCAGTATTAGTTTTAGCTTAGCGATAGCATATGTAGCGCCAGGCTTTTCAGTTAAGTTATTTTCAAATTTAGGTAATAATACTTTCATGTCCTTACCGAACGCAAGAAGCACAAATGCATCTATAGCTAAAATAATGGCTAACAATCCCTTAAAAGTAGTGTAATTACCTAGATTTTCTTTTTGAAAATATAATCCAAATAAAACTATTGGTACTATTGCCCAAAACATGAAATAGTAGATTACAAATGGCTCAGTTACAAGCTTCTTGATATGCTTAAAATAAATCCACAAAACAATACCTATAGATATAGCTAGGGCAAGAAGAGGCACCCATTCGTTAAATACATCTTTTAAAGACGATCTATACTCTAATATTAAAGCTGCAACAAATATTATAAAAAGTACTACAAATAAAAATGATACAATCATATCTACTACTTGATGCTGAATTAGCTTGCCAAAGTATTTATTTATATTGATTTTTTTCTTAAAAAGATAGAAAGCTACTGTCAACAGTACCAGTATAGTTAAACTACAAATTAAATATATTGGGTCATAATGATAAAAATTATGTATATCTATTGCCCAAGCTAAACTAAATAGCAAAACTAAACATAAATGACCAATAGTTAATAATGCTACTGTAACCTCACTATGCTTCGTAAACTTGGTTGAGTATAATATCACAATTAAATACAAAACCCAACTTAACATAAATATCCCAAATGTATTTATATTCCAGCCGATTCCAGAACTAATCACTATTAGTGCAATTGTATAGACAATATAATATGAAATAACTTCTATTAGCAACAGATACTGCAATCGTTTTAATACGATACTTACTTTTTCACTAAAAGACAAAAATATGATTATAAATATCAATTCAATAAAAAATATAATCAATAATTTTTCATTGAATTTTGAAGTGTCAATTTTTGCTAACATAGCTTGTATGCTAGATCTAGTTAACAATAAAAGTAAAATTTCAGCAATAAATGCACCATTTAACAAAAATTTATTAAAAAATCTGCGTCCACGTTGGGATATTAGTCTAATCTTCCTTATCATAATAAATTGACACCCTATTCCTCCTATTTCACCTAATATATTCCTTAAACCTAGTATTTAGTAAATATAAATTTATCCAATTAAAGCTCTTTTTCAAATATTTGATCTAATTTACCACAAAGAATTTTTTATTATCATTCACAATGCTATCCCAAACAATAGAATTAATCCATACTTTTCAAGTGTATACTTTAATAGCTTTTTGATTGGTAGGACCCATTTAATTAAAAAGCCAACTAATTCATTATTCAACATTTTCGATATTTCAAAAATTTTTTATATTATTCATGCTATTAACCACAAGCATTAAATGACTAAGAACTTAAGTTTTTGATTTTATAGATAGAATCAAATAATCATATACGCAACACATAAACTTTAACGTTTTATTTTTTTATCAACAAACCCAAATCTTCTATTAATTGCTGATCGATTATATCTTTTAAATTTTTGTTTCTTTTGATAGTTTTGTATACTTTTTTGATTAATTTTTTACTTTCATTAATCTGCTCATAATTACCAGATTTTAATTGAGAATACAACGAAATTATTGTTTCAAGTTCTGAATTAAACCAATTTTTCTTAATTTCTAATTCAGTTGAAGAAAGATTTGAGAGTTTTAAAAAGGTTTCTACTCCATAATTTAAGCTACTAGAACTTAAAGTGTTATTAATACTTAACACTATTTTATGCAATTTGTTAATTTCTTCTATATATTTATCCATTGCCTGTAAAACGTCATCATTCATTATACATTTGCTCCCTATAAATCATATTTAATTAAACATTTATAACTATCTTTAGGTGTTCTTCTACTTATTCTCTTCAGCATATTTATATTCACTGGATAAAGATTACCATAATTTAATTTATACCAACTTGCCTGTCTACTATCTTTAAAGCTAAAATCTATATAACTTACTTTGTCAAAACTAATATCAATACATAATTTCCATTTGCCTGGTGGCAATATTGATATTCTCTTCCGGGTTATTTCCCCTTCTCTTGACATTACAAAAATATACACATCATAGAATGGCATATTGGAAGTATTTAGCAAAACTATATTAGTATATTCATCTTCTTCCACCCATATTCCTAAATTGTTAGCTTGCGATGTTATTCTATCTAATATCTTTGCATTCTCTTCTTGCTGAATTGAATTAATTTGTAAATACGCAAAAATAAGTGCACCAGAGGATGCTAAGCCGCTAAACCAACTTCCAATCGCCTCCCACTTAGTATTTTGAGTAGAAACAAACGAACAAAATAGTCCTACTATACCTACAATACAAATAATTATTACAATTACTAATGATTTCTTGTGACTCATTATTAACTCCTACCAATAAATATTTAACACAAACTAATCTATTATGTTATTGGCTTTATTATACATCATACATGGGTATTGTAACTTCAGAGACTGTAAAATAGTTTGTGTAAGGATGAATGATTCCTTAAATTTATTTCTTT
>NZ_PCYY01000004.1:0-109791 GCF_002553955.1 Lactobacillus sp. UMNPBX12 | reverse complement strand
TCCCGAAAGGCATCCTAAATCTCACAGCCGTTTACACAAGAATTTATACTGAACCATTAAAAACAGAATAACTTACAAAGCAGGGATTAAAATGACTAATCGGTATAAAAGTGTTTTTGACATTATTGGCCCCGTAATGGTGGGACCATCAAGTTCACATACGGCCGGAGCCGTCGCTATTGGACGCGCTGGTTACAAACTTTTTGGCGGTACCCCGAGTAAAGTTACCGTTCATTATTACGACTCTTTCGCCCAAACTCACCGTGGTCATGGAACAGACTATGCTATTGCGGCAGGTATTTTAGGCTTTGACTCAGACGATCTACGCGTACCAAAGGCACCTGAGATTGCACGCCAGCGCGGCGTAGATTTACGTTTTGTTGAAGAAGATGGTCCTAGCCCAATTGGTCACCCTAATACTGCTATTTTAAATATGTCTAATGATAAAAAGAAAGTGGAATTGGCTGGATGCTCTATCGGTGGTGGTGCAATTGAAATTCGCAAAATTGTCTTACATAATACCGAGATTCAACCTGCTGGTGCATTACCTATTATTATTTTAGTTGATCCACACAAAAACATTCGCATTGAACAAGAGCTTACCGCGCTCTTGCACGAAAAAGCACCCTTTAGTCGCAAACGAATTTTTCATACTAAAAACTATAATATTTATGAATATGATGTAGAAAATTATCTTCATCCTGATTTATTGCAAGAACTAAAGAAAAAATTTGAGAATATTATTTGTTTATAACATAGGGCAATATTATGTATAACCATATTAAGGAAATTGTTGCTGCAGCAGAAAAAACGCACAAACCTATTTCTGAATTAATTATTGAACAAGAATGTCAACTATCAGGCTTGCCACGAGAAAAAGTCTGGCAGCGCATGAAATATAACTTGCAAACTATGCGAGCTGCCGTTAAAAGAGGTGAATCTGGAAACGGTGTCTTTTCAAAAACTGGCTTAACTGGTGGCGAAGCAATTAAGCTGAAAAAATATCGCGAGAAAGGACACACACTTTCAGGCGATACAATGATGGCAGCAGTTGAAAATGCCATAGCCACTAACGAAGTCAATGCAGCGATGGGCGTTGTCTGCGCTACCCCGACGGCTGGTTCTTCCGGCACTTTACCTGGCGTTCTATTTTTATTAGAAAAAAGATTACATCTCAGCGAAGAGCAAATGATTCGCTTTCTTTTTACTGCTGGCGGTTTTGGCATGGTGATTGCCAATAATGCCGAAATTGCGGGGGCAACTGGCGGCTGTCAAGCAGAAGTCGGTAGTGCCTCAGCCATGGGTGCTGCCGCGGCAGTTGAAGTGGCTGGTGGCAGTGCTGAACAAAGTGCCCAAGCTTTATCGATTGCGATGTCTAACTTGCTTGGGTTAGTCTGTGATCCGATTGCCGGTTTGGTTGAAGTTCCCTGCGTCAAAAGAAATGGTATTGGCGCTGGTAATGCACTTATCGCAGCTGATATGGCGCTAGCGGGATGTACAAGTGTAATCCCAGCTGATGAATGTATTGAAGCAATGAAGAAAGTTGGTCATCAAATGCCGGCATCTCTGCGTGAAACTGGAATCGGCGGTTTAGCTGGTACACCAACAGGTCAAGCAATTAAAGCAAAAATTTTTGGTAAAGATGCGTAGGTAACACAATGCGTGATAGCAAAACAATTAAAAACGATATTATTGAACATTTAGCTCAAGTTATTGACCCAGAATTAAACGTCGATGTGGTCAACTTGGGGCTGATTTATGAAATTGACCTCGATCAAGATGGGATCTGTCTCATCAATATGACATTAACTACACCTGCCTGTCCTTTGACTGATTATTTGATCAAGCAGATTACAACAGCCGTTAAAAAAGTACCTGAAGTTAAAAATGTTGATGTAGAATTTGTCTGGTATCCTGTTTGGACCCCTGAACGGATGAGTGATGCGGCTAAAAAATACTTCAAAATACAATAAAAAAGTCTAGGCTAAAATTTTGCCTAGGCTCTTTATTACTTTCCAAATTATTTATTCAAATAGGCCACAAACAATTCAGTATAGATCTTCACAAAGTTCAAATACATCTTTTCATCAACATATTCGTTAACTTGGTGCGGCGTGTCATTACCAGGACCAAACATGGCAAACGGATAGCTAGGTCCTTTGTCGGCAATCAAATTTGAAGCATCAGTTACTGGTTTAATAGCAACTGTTGGAATCGGCTTTTCCGCATATTTTGCTCCAATTTTTTGAGCTAATTTAACAAATTCAGACTTACCGTCAGTTTTAATTGAAGGCTCCGACATATAGATGTCCATTTTGATTTTAGCTCCTTGCGCATTTTCTGCCTTAACTAATTCAGTTAATTTCTTTTCAACCAAACTATTATTGAACTCAGGAATAGTCCGCACATTAATTTGCGCGGTAGCCTCTCCGGGAATCATGTTGACCTGTTCCCCGCCAGTAAAAACAGTAGTATTGAACGTCAACTTACCTAAGTCTGGATTGTTTTTATCTGTTTCTCTAAAAGCCTTGTTGGCCTTAACTAATAAATCCATTAATGGATCGATCGCATTATAACCCTTTTCAGGCATTGAGCTATGAGCTTCCTTGCCTTGGGAAGTTAACTTAATATCCATCGAACCCTTATGAGCAATGGCAATACTGTAGCCAGAAGGTTCACCAACCAAAAGTAGCTAACAGCCTGATACTACCATGCTTAATTAAATGGTGTTCATGAATATTAATCATGGCAATAACCAAGGCAGCTAAACCAGACTTCATATCAGTCGCTCCGCGGCCGTACAATTTACCATCCTTATTGGTTAATTTAAAGGGATCAGTATGCCATTGATCTAATTCACCTGGTGAAACAACATCCATGTGACCACAAATTGCTAAAATGGGATGGCCTGTTCCGATTTCAGCCAATAAATCTGCGCGAGTTGTGGAATATTCCAACAAACGTGAACTAATTCCATGTTCTCATTTCTTTCTCCTAATAGTTTTTGTAAATATTTTGCTACTAAAATTTCATTATCATTAACGGATTTTATTGCAACAAGATCACTCAAGATTTTAAGCTCTTCAGTATCAGTCAAAACATTATTCTCTTCCATAATTTAATTTCCCTCTCCAAAAACCAAATCGCTTTCACCTTGATTGTAGCCGCTGAGTTCTTGATAGTAAAAAAATATGACTATCATTTATTCAATGACAATCATATTGAAAAATATTAATTATATTTTTGCTTTATCTTACTGAAGCACCAGTTGTGGTATCAGTCTCTGGTTCCGGAGCTGGCTTTCCTTCTAACTTAGAAGCACCAGATACCGCATCAGTTTGCTTAACTTGATTTTCGTCAGTTACCGGATATTCCTTGCGTCTGCTTGGATCAGTATTAGATGGCAAATTATCAGCAGTATAAGCAATGTGCGTCAATTTAGCATGCTTAACGTCATCAATTGTCTTGCATCCCGTTAATTGCATATCAATCTTTAATTCATCATTTAATTGTTCAATAACTGAAGCAACTCCATGCGCACCACCTAAGGCTAAACCATAAAGATATGGACGACCGATTCCAACAATGTCAGCACCCAAAGCCAAAGCTTTAAAGATATGAGAGCCACGACGGACACCTGAATCAAAGATAATTGGCACCCGATGATTTACTGCTTGCGCAATTTCTGGCAAAACATCAATGGTAGCAGGAGCACCATCAACTTCACGACCACCATGATTAGTTACGTAAATTCCATCAGCACCGGCTCCAATTGCTTTATAGGCATCTTCAGCACACATAACACCTTTAACAAAGACTGGCAAACCTGATTCTTTCTTAATTCTTTTAACATCTTCAGGACCAATCTTTTGCGCAGAAGAAGCGTACATTTGAGCTACGCTTTGACCTTTACCTTTTGCACCAAGGTAACGCTTAAAGAAGTCCAATGGTACAGGATAAGTAAAGTTAGTCCGCAAGTTTGCTTCACGATAACCTGATACCAAAGCATCAACGGTTAAGAAAATGCCTTGATAACCAGCTTTTTTAATTGCATCAAAAACCATCTGATTAAAATTCCAGTCTTTACTCAAATAAAGTTGGAAAAACCTTGGTGCTTCTGGAGCTGCAGCTGCAATTTCTTCTACACTCTTATTAGCATAAGTACTAGAACTAAAGAGCGCACCAGCCATAGCAGCACCCTTTTGCGTTGCGACTTCCGCATCTTTATGTGCAATTCCATGACAAGCAATTGGAGCGATCATAATTGGCGTCTTTAAGTGCATCCCCATAAAATCAGTATCAGTTTGCGGATCAGCCATCTCAGTCAAAGCACGAGGTACAATTTGAAAATGATTAAAAGCAGCAGTATTGTTACGCCAGGTCCATTCATTTTCTGCACCCGAAGCAATATAATAATATGCACCTTCTGGCATTACCTTCTTAACACGTTCTTCAAGTTCATCCACATTCACCATCTTGATTTTTTCATCGCGGTCACTTTGTGGAAAGCCTTCGTAGTAGTGGGTCATTCGTTTTTCTCCTCTCAATATATATTGTATGTTAATTTCATTATAGTTTGTAAGCGGTTTTGTTGCAAATTGATATTCTAAATTTATATATGATCAATCAAATTTATATATAAATTTTAGTAATAAAAAAATATCTGTAAGAGCTTACAGCAAAAGTTGTATAATAAAGACGTTGACACTATTACTGCAAGAACTTACTTAAAGCAGATTAGTGGCATTTTCTTTATTGCAGGCCCTTACTGGATAGGTTGCACTGCAAAAATTAAGAAAAAGAGGCATAATTTATGAAAAAAATTTTAGCGATTAATTCGGGTAGCTCTTCTTTTAAATTTAAGCTTTTCACCTTTCCTGATGAAAAAGTTATCAGCGAAGGGATGGCTGATCGAGTTGGGCTTAACGGCTCCACCTTTACAATCAAGGTTAAAGGTGAAAAACACCAAGAAAAAGTTGACATTCCTGATTCCGAAACTGCCGTTACAATCTTGCTTGAAAATTTAAAAAAGTATGATTTAATTGACGATCCTAAAGAAATCATCGGAATCGGACATCGAATTGTTGCGGGTGGTGAAGAATTTAAGGACTCCACCTTAATTGATGAAAAGTCACTACAAAAGATTTATGATTTGAAACAATATGCGCCGCTTCATAATACCGCTGAAGCCGATGTCATTAATGCCTTCATGAAAGTATTGCCTGGCGTCCCTGAAGTCGCTGTCTTTGATACTTCATTCCACCAAACCTTGGATCCAGTGCACTACTTGTACTCACTTCCATATAAATACTATGAAAAATACGGTGCAAGAAAATATGGCGCACATGGCACTTCGGTTAGATATGTTAGTCAAAAAGCCGCTGAAATTATGAAACGCGACTTAAAGGACTTGAAATTAATCGTTTGTCACTTAGGATCTGGTGCTTCAGTTACCGCTGTGAAAGATGGTAAATCATTCGATACTTCAATGGGCTTTTCACCAATGGCGGGTATTACGATGAGTTCCCGTTCAGGTGATGTTGATCCTTCTTTACTTGCTTTTGTCATGAAAAAGGAAAATCTTGATGCTGATCAAATGCTTAAGGTTCTAAACAACGAATCTGGTTTGTTAGGAATTTCAGGCATTTCACCAGATATGCGTGATTTACGTGGTGACATGACTAAGCTCGAAGGGGAAAAGAAGAAGCGTGCTGACTTAGCTAGAAACATTTTCATTAATCGAATCATTCGCTATGTTGGTGCTTATACCCTTGAAATGGGTGGCCTAGATGGTATCGCCTTTACAGCTGGTGTTGGTGAACACGACTTTGGTGTCCGTGAACATGTCATGGATTCACTCGAACTTTTAGGCCTTAAGCCTGATTCAGCCGCTAATAAAGAAAATGCCACCATTATTACCAAGCCCGACTCAACTATTGTTGGTATGGTTATTCCAACTAATGAGGAATTAATGATTGAACGCGATGTTGTCAGAGTAGCTGGCTTAAAGTAAAAAA
Source organism: Lactobacillus sp. UMNPBX12 (assembly GCF_002553955.1). Taxonomy (NCBI): domain Bacteria; kingdom Bacillati; phylum Bacillota; class Bacilli; order Lactobacillales; family Lactobacillaceae; genus Lactobacillus; species Lactobacillus sp. UMNPBX12. The sequence goes on along the minus strand of NZ_PCYY01000004.1, from coordinate 103,774 downwards.
TAGAGAAAAGAAATAAGACGAAGGACAAAATCCTTCGTCTTATTTTGCGTATTAAGCCATTGCTTTTTCTTTTCGTTCATTATATGCGTAATAAATCCAAGCAATAACACCAAAGGCCACTGGACCAATAGCCGTCCAGAATGAAGTTTGCCAGTCTCCGGTAAAGAGTGGTTCGATACAAGTAAAGATAATTCCGACCGCAACCACTAACCAAACAACAATTGTCGTTGCCCAAACTTTTTTCTTACCTTCAATAAAAACAAATGGCCGATCTAAGTCTTTTTTAGCTTTAAAAAATGGGTAAGCAGCAATTAAAAATAAATATGGTGCTGATGAAGAAACATTCATCATATCCATTAAAATTGTATAGAATTGTTGTGCTCCATTACCACCAAATGAAATAAATAAGATAATAACGCTAACCACAATTGCTTGTACCCACATCGAGAATTCAGGCATATTGTGCTTATTTAACTTGACCATCTTCTTAGGCAATAGTCGCGGATCACACCCCTCAATAAATGATTTAATCGGTGAATAAACCATCAAAAAGGCAGCGGCAATTCCTGATAACACATCCGCAATTCCGGCCAAACGAGAAAAGACAGTTCCAATTGCCAGTGAAGTAGAATGTGATAGACCTAGGCTATGACCAGTGACAATACCTAAATTATTAATCAAAACATATTCGACATTAGCTAAGTCAACACCTTTACCACCTAACGATTTGTTCCAATTAACAGCCACCCCCACACATAAAGATGTTTACAACATAAAGTGCTGTCATCAAGACCATGGCCGTAATCAGAGCCTTAGGATAATTCTTTTCCGGTTTATCAACTGAATCAATTACTCCTGAGGTTGTTTCCAGACCACCATAGGCAAATAAAGCATAGACAATAAATGAAATAACCGCAATCGGTGACTGAAATGCTGGATTAGGTGAATGAACCATATTTTGTGCGGTCACTGGTTCAGCTAATTGCCCACGATTCAAAATAAATACAAAAAGTGAAACTGCTGTAAAACCAATGGCAATTCCTAAAGTAAAGATCCCACCAATATTATTAATCGCCTTTATTTTATCAATTCCCTTTGCGGCACAGAATGTAACAATTGCCAAAAAATAACTTCTAAAACACCTAATAATTGGGTTGAAGTTAATGGTCCTAAATGCCAACTTTGGGTTGTATCATGACCAAAAATTGCAGTTGAAACTGAAACCAAGAAGAATTGGGTTGAAGAAACCAACCAAATCACCCAAGCTGATAGCCAAATAAAAGTTCCAATAAATGCTACTTTTTCATTAGTAGATCCTTCAAGCCATGAAAAGATTCCACCTTTAATTCCTTTAAAGGAAGCACCATATTCAGCGAAAATTAAGGCTGATGGCAAGAAGAATAAAATAGCGGTGACAATATACCAAATGATACTTGAATAACCCATTTGGTAAAAAGCTGTCAGAGAATTACTAAATCCAAAAATAGAAGAAAAAATCATCAAGACCAGACTACTACGACTTATCTTGCTGTGATCATTATTCTTCATAAAAAATAAAACAACTCCTTTAACATAAACAAACAATTTCTATTATGAACTTTTATCATGATATTTTCAAAAAGAGCTTTCGAATAAAAAAAGACGAGATAGCATGATGCTATCTCGTCATGGAACGACTTACGCTTCGTATAGCAATTAAATCATTTAAAGAGTAGTAACTGCAGATAACTTTTTTGGAAAATCATTTCAAGAATGAATATTTTTTATTTTGTAGAGTTTTTAGAAACAATATTCCATCAGTACGTGTTATCTGCAGGAAACGTATATTACTTGGCTGTTTTAACTAACTTAATATTGCCTGATCTAACCCAAGTGTTAGTTCCCTTGATTCTGTAGAAAGTTGTTCCTTTCATAAATTTCTTTGCATCAAATTTAACTTTCTTAGCCACAGTTAAGTACTTCTTAGTGTATTTACCATTAGCATTGTAAAGTTTAACACCATACTTCTTAGTAGCAGCAATCGTACCACGGGTATTAATCTTTTGAGCCTTTGACACTCTACCAACATTAGCTACTTTTACAAAACGGTTCTTGCCCACTCTGTAGTATTTCTTGCCTTTGATGGTATAAATCTTGCCATTATCAAGAATCTTAGCTTTAGTGTGGAGTGCCTTTAAGCGATAGCCATCCTTAGATAAAATCAACTTGCCATTTTTGTCATAAACAAAAGCATTATGAATGTAAACCAAGTTTTTGGTATTTGCTACGGTTGCTTTTTGACTTATATTTTGTTTATCAGTATTTTCGGAAGATGTATTAACAGTTGTTGCTGTTGAACTTGTAGTTACTGATGTAGGTTCTTCAACATTAGTAATAGGAGTAAATGAAAAGTCAGTACCATTATCTACTGGTGCATTATTCCAATCTGACTTATTTGAATCAGAATCGTTCTTAATTGCATCATCAGCTTTTTGACTTCCCTTCTTGTCACCATTTTCAGGTACTACAGGAGTATCTTGTACCCAATCGGCTGGTGCTCCAACGTCATATGGATTATGTGGAATTACAGTTGCATCTGTATCATTTGAAATCACGAATTGAACAAATGGCAACGTCATATATCTACCAAAGTCATAAAAAACAGGATTACCATTTATCTTTTTGTTTGATGTAATCCTAGGTAAATTACCAAACAAATCTGTTTTTTCTGTTAAGAAACCGTTACTTTCAGACACTCTACTTACGATTTCTACAGGTATTTTCTTTCCCATTTCTTTTTCAATTTCTTCAATCACATTCTTACCAATAGTATCTCCAGTCATTATCCATTTATACCACTTATTAGGTAACAGATATGAAGCATTTCGCTTAATTTCAATAGTATCTCCTGGTTCAAGAATCAAAACATGTTTTTTATTATAAATCTGTTGATTTTTTTATTTCTTACAATGATAGCATAGCCACTGAATTTAGAGTATTTGTCCGTTTCATAACCGTATTTTTCATCAACATTTTTTTGTTCATCGTCGGTATTATTAATATTTTCGGTATAACGATTTACAGCCTTTTTACCATTTATAAACATACTAGAATGATTCATAAAATAATTTCTTACATCATCACTAGTTAATCCCTTGATGAATTTAATTTTATTGCTCCTCTTAATAGCATCATCATAATTAAAATTAAGTTCATAAGCTGTGTCAATCGAATCGCCATTGTTTACAGGTTGCTTAACATCATTATTTGTATTAACTACAGGTTGACTCATTTTAGGTTGAGCATTGGTGGCCGAAGACTTTGAAGTATCGTTCTTATTCTCTTCTGATTGTGCAGCAGATTTTGATCCTGCTAATTTATTTGTATCACTCTCATTAGCTACTACAGCAGAATTAGGTTGTGATACTGATTTGCTACTACCAGCATTTGTAGTAATATCTGCCTTAACTTGATCATTCAAATTAGCACCAGTTAATGCTAAAGATGCTAATGCAATTGCGGCTAGACTAGTAACTTTCACTTTTTTATTCATCTTTTTCTCCTCATTACTTTCTTAACCAATCTTTTGCATTCTACATCTTGTTATCTATCAAAATCTTTATATATTCGTAATTGCACTAACATTTTTTTATTTTAACAATTTTTTATTAATAAATGCTTTTAATATAAAAAAGCAGACCTTAATGGTCTACTTTAGTATCTAGTCATAATCAGTTGGGTTAATATCTGGTTTAGGTAGATTTGAGTTTTTATTCAACACAACACCTTGAATACCATTTTCGTAAGTCCAGTCTTTGAGAGCATTCATTTCTCCACTCAAATAATATTTACTAATTAATTCATTCCACTTATCCCATCTATCTAGTGGAACATTAATTAGTCCTGCCCCATGGTCAATCATTAATTTATTTGCAGCTAGTGTAGCAGTGCGCTTGTTCCCGTCCCAGAATAATTGATTACGCATATTATGATACATCAACGTCATTGCCTTATCTGCAATTGAAGTATCACTATGCATTAACTCATCAAAAAATTTTTCTTCTTGTTTATAGTTTAGACTATCTGGTTTGTACTCTCCCCGATTATTGCCCAACTCAACTGTAACTTCCCCAGTTCTAAAATTTCCTGGATCTAATGAATCATAACGTGCTACTAATAAATTAATGTTTTGTTCAATTTTCAAAGAAAGAGGCTTATTTTCATTAATTATATATTGCCATCCTCTCTTTAACTGTACAATTACGTTAGTATCATCTATTGACACACCTGCAGCACTCATTCCATCAACAATGGTTTGGGTTTGAGGCAATGTCGTAGTCAATCCTTCAAAACGTGAATTAGTAAATATTAATCTAACAAGATTTTTCCTAGCAAATCTTCTGTTCTGATCTTGCGTCAAATGAAATTTATCAGGATATTGCATATTCTCACTCCCTTATTTTTATCTAATAATCATTACTAATATCATACAGTACAAATTCAACTATTAGAAGATACATAAAAATTTAAAATTTTAATTATCTTATCCTCTGCCACAATAACTCTGGTCGCTGAGCTAATTCCGCATAAAGATGGCGACCATTTACGCTAATCCCCTCAAATTCACGACCTGTATGAAAGTGACCTCTAGCCAGCACTTTACCTGAGCGTTTCAATTTAAACAAATAATCATTAAAGGCCAAATAAATCTGTTTTTTATGCTTGTCATAGGTAATTCCTTGAACGGGAGAATCATTGCGCATAAAATCTCCTCTAGTAGCGCCAATCTCTTTAGGATACCAACTATTACCCTGACGAGTAACTTCCCAATATTCAAAACGGTGGTCTGTGGCATCATGGTAAAGGGCAATAAATTGGTGATCATTTACAAAAGTAGCATTATGGAAATAACGACCTGTTCTAGCTGAATGATTCCAAACTTTAAAAGTCCAAATCTGTTTAATTTGCAAATTGTTTTTACTAATCTGCATAATTTCTTCTGATTGAGAGCTCTTGCGCAATAAATGGTTATTAGCAATCACATAAATATACTTTCGAGTTGAACCGATTGCTTGTCCATGTCCCAATTTAATATATGGGCTTAATCTTAACATGGGATGCAAGCCGCAGAAATTGTGACCAAGGTAGCCATGACAACTTTTGCATAACATAGCGATTAGGTACATGATTAAACTGATAAGAAACAATGTGAGCACGTGTATCATGTGGTGAATGATACATTGTTGCATACATTGAACCATTTGACACGGTCAATCCTTCTGGTACTGGTCCCACCGTTCCAGTTACCGAATCACTTTGACATAAAGTCGCAGGTTGATAGAAATAGGTTTTCAGTCTAAAATGTCCACTTTTCAAAACATGCGGTCTAGTTTCCGGAGCAAAGCTTCTACCCCAATTACCAGACGTCTTATAGTGCTTGAACCAGCTACGAGCACTGTCTCCAGCTTGTGGTTTTTTGGTTGCTTTAACAATGCCCTCTCTAGCATTAGCTCTCACTTGAACAATTGTCTGAGCATGAGCTTTACCATAAGAATAACTTACCCGATAGCTTTCCTTTTTACTTGATGAAACTTCTGCTCGAGATACTTTAACTTTACTTGGCTCAATTACCGTTCCTGCTGCATCTGTTGCATAATTAATCGCATCCCTAGTTGGAAAACTATAATGCGAATTCTTCACTAAACTAATCTGATGTACAACTGCAATCTTTCTTCTTAAAAAAGCTCGTTGATTGACCCAACCGCCTCTATGTCCGTCTAACCAAACATAGCAATACTTATTACCGCGAACTTTTCTAACTGCACTGGCTTGAACATTGCCATGTTTAAACGTATTAGCAAGGCATAGACTTCTTGACGGACCTTTACGAGTTAAGTTTTGATAAATTCTATAAGACGTATGCGGATTAATCATCTTAGTCTGAAATGGATTTAGTTCTCGCGCCCCAACCACTTGCGGCTTCAAACATAATAACGTCATCAAACAAGCTAATCCTAAATAGACTTTTACTCTCTTCATTCTTATTTTTACAACTCCCTAAAAATAACGCAAAGTCTATTGTAGGTCAGTGAGATTTTTTATCAATATTATTATTAATTTTTAGATCAAAAAAGCGTAAAGGACAATAATTCATCCTTTACGCTACAATTTTTATTAACTTTTTCTAGTTTTGAACAATTAAGTTCTTCAAATCATCTGATAATTGAACTGGTGCGTACTTAGCACTTACTACTTTAATAGTAGAGGTCTTTAAGTATCTCTTCTTACCAATATAAGCATATCTGCTCTTACCGTTTTTAACGATCATCGATGACTTGTACTTCTTACCGTACTTGATCTTCTTCTTGGTTGCCTTAAAGTAAACCTTTTTAGCCTTAGCACTCTTCTTATATGCGTAGTAGATCTTTGCACCCTTTTTTGACTTAGGTGAAACAACGATGTACTTTAATGCTCTATTATTGTAAGCATCTTGAATGGCTTTTTGGTCACTTTGTGCTTGCTTGTACCAGTCTGCTTGACTTGGAACTGTTGCTGAAGGGGTAACATCAGTCGAAACAACATAAATTGCACATTGTTGTCCATCTACAGTTTGACTGTCAACATAATAGAAAGTAACAGAACCTTGATCGTTCTTAGCCTCGTTAGAGAAGTAAAGCTGGATGGTTTGACCTTTAGTATAATTTGAATCCATTGACTTTACGATTTTACCATCTTGGTTTACAGCGTAAAGCTTAGGATTAGCATTATTAACTGTAGCTGATACTGATCTACGCTTAATACTAATGGTACCTTTTTTGCTTGAAGTTTGTGTAGTTGCTGCATGAACTGATTCTGCAGCAGACACACCTGCACCAGCTAAACCAGCTGAAAGCATCACTGCGGCAGCTAATGAAGTAAATAAATTCTTAGTTTTCATCGATATAATCTCCTAACGTAATCTCTTATAGTTCAATTATAACATTTTTTATTATTCGTAAAGGTAAAGATACGTCCCCCATTTCACTGGTTCTTGCTTACTTGGCTGAATTGCAAAATACAGAACAAAAATCCAACCTAACGGTATCAGCATTAACAAAATCCACCAACCTGTATAATTGATATCATGCAATCTTCTTACAGCTAGGCCTAATTGACATAATTTCAAATAAAGATAGATCAAGCCCCAAATGATCATGCCAATAATTACTATCGCTGAAATATGGTTACTATTGAAAGCAAAACCATTAATCATATCAACAGAATCATTTTCATAATGTGAAACTGGCATAAGTGTAGCACAAAAAGTAATAATGCCCCCGATCCAGATTAAAATCTCGCTTACAATGATGCCAATCCAGAAACTTCTTCTGGTAGTTCTTGCATTCCAGGTAAATGGTCGCAGAAAAGTTTCTTTCATAATTTGACCAAAACTAAAAACTGGGGCCTCACCGTCTAACTTTCTTTCACCTTGGTATTCTTGTTTGTAATATGGCTCGCTCATCGCTTATTCTCCTAATTCCACATAAATTTTGACAGCTGCTTTAATAGTTTGATAAACAGTTGAAACATGCAAAGTGTGAGCTAAAAATTCTTCCTTCTCTGCTCTAGTCATTGTCGAATCAAAGAAGACCTTGATCTTCATCTCAGTTACTACTGATTTACCATGGCCCAGATTCTCCGTTTGTGCCTGATTTTCTACCCTAAAATTTTTAACATCAAGTTGATGTGCTTTAGTAATCATCCCTGCCGACATCACAATACATGAATTAACACTACCACATAGATACTCAACTGGGTTGGGACCTGCATCATGTTTAATATCATCACAAACAAAAACATGATCACGTACTTGGTTGGCAATTTGCCATTCTTTATCTTCTAACTTAGATTTAACTACATATTCGCTCATATTTTTCCCTCTAATGATGGTCAATTGCGCCATTCAAACGCTTACGCCAAATGAAATAAACTACTAAAATCAATGGAACTAAGACTAATTCTACTGGATAGAACCATTCTATCGGTAAAGCAGAATCAATTACACCACTGATCATCGGGCCAAAGGCCATAGCAATATCTAATCCTAAATAAAAAGTAGCACTAGCTAAGCCTTGTTCTTCAATCGGTGCTAACAACAGCGCAGTTGATTGCAAAACTGAATAAATGATCCCATAGCCTGACGCCATTAAAGCTGCCGCTAAAGCCATTTGCCAATCATTATTCATTACTGTGAGCAAGATAATGTAAGCAGCCGTTGAAACTAAACTTAACCAAAACCAGACGCCAAAACGTACTGTATCAAAATACCTTTTTAGTCCTACTCTAATAATCAACAAAACAACCGCATAGATCAAGAAATATGACCCAACTGCAACAGTCAGATGTTTTTGTTCTACATAAGTTACAATATCTGCCTGTGTTACAAAATACGGGATAGCAAATAAAGTTGTCAAAATTGCTACCGGTAAAACATTAAACTGGATAATTTTGAAACTCTTCTTCTGCGTTCGAACTCGCTTTTTAGGCAAAGCATGATCGCCCACAAACTGAATGGCCACAATCATAAGTAAAGCTGAAACAGCTGATGCCACCAAACTTGTTCGATAACCTATTTTTTGATAAATATTAATCGAAACTGCTGGAGCTAACGCCATTGCCAAAGCATTCATTAAACCATAAAAGCCCATTGCTTCACCAACATGTTGGCGCGGCACTAAAAAAGCAAGCCAGGTAGTCATACAAACTGTGCACAGGACATAACCGGTGCCGTTAATTAACCTAAAGAGCAAAAGCCAACCACTTGACGGAGTCAAAACGTAACCCATTACCCCTACAAAAATTAAAGTGCCGCCAATAAACGATAAGCGGTATTTAGAAAATTTATCGGTTAAATTGCCAGCTACCGGTCGCAAAAACATTGCTGCTAAACTCATAATCCCGACAATGATTCCAGCAAAAGCACTGCTAGCGCCTAATTCTTTGGCATATCCATTAATCAAAGGATTAACAAACATTGTACTAAACATAAAAAAGAAAGATGCTGCCATAACCAGGACAACATCTTTGGTATAAATTGATTTTCTCTTCGCCAAAATGATCCCCCAATTCTGCTCTAATTATACAACTATCACAGAATGATCATTTAGCAATTTTTAAACTAACAGTAAAAACAATGTCTTCACCTTTGTGGTGGGCCGAAATTTTACCATGAAAAGCTTCCACTAATTCCTGTGCCATGGCTAGACCAATGCCAAAGCCACCTTTCTTAGAATTATGTGACTTATCATCACGATAAAAGCGATCAAAGAAATGACTATAGTCTTTGCCTTTACCTTCACGATAAGTATTTTCTAGCCGCAAAACTGCATATTTACTTAAGGTACCACCTTTAGTCAATTTTACCTGAATCTTGCCATGAGGATCACAATATTTCTGGGCATTGTCCAATAGGATGTTAACTATCTCAGCTAAAGTATGTTTTTCAGCTAAAACATTCAGCCCTTCACGCACCGATACTTGATAAACTAAGTCATTCTTCTTCATGACTGATTTAAAATCTTTAGTCGTTTCTTCAACAATTTTTGAAAAATCAATTTTACTTAAGGTAAGTTCACCCATCTCGCCGGTACGAGCTAACGAAATCAAACGATTAATTAATTTGGTTAATTTTGCTACTTGCTCTTTATTGCTTTCATTCCATTCAGAATTATTGCCAAGCATCTCTTCCATTTCTGTATTCGCTGAAATAACTGCTAATGGTGTTTTTAATTCATGACCAGCATTAGTAATAAACTCCTGCTGCTTATGATAAGCATCAACAGTAGGCTTGATTGCTTTACCTGAAACTAAAATCAAAACTAAAGCGAAGACAATCAAAGCTCCTAATCCTAAAACTAAAGCTACCCTGAATAATAACCAAAAACGATTAAAAATTAGGGTCTCATTTAAAAAGACAATCATCGTTTCACCAGTAGAATTTTTAGCAACTCTGAAGGCATATTGATTTTGCCCTAGGGCGACTACACCGCTTTTGTCTCCATTTTCTAAAGCTGCTCTGGTAATATTCTGAATCTTAGAATTATTAACCTTGTAAACATTATTATCGTTGATCACATGTACGCGATGACTTTCATCAATCATTACTGCAAAATAGCGATATTGATAAACAGCTTCAGGATTATATTTTCCCGCTAAAAAATTCCGATTAATTAAGTCATCCTGATTGCCAAAAGCCGGCTGCGCATTATGCGGTGAAAGATGACCCTCATTTTTTACTAAAGCGGTCAAAACTCGATTAACTTCATTTTGATTTTGAATACGAGTAATTCCTACCAAACTACCTAGTGTAATTAACAAAACTATCAATAAAGCAGCGACAGAAGCACCAATAAATTTCCAGCGAAATTTTTGAATCATCTTATCACCTACTTAACTAAGCTATAATTACCATCTTTTATTCCGTTAATCTTCACAGAACTTTGAATTGATTGCAATTTTTGTCTTAAATAGGAGACATATATCCAAACTATGTCGCTGTTTGCATCTTCGTCATTGCGCCATACATGGCTAAGTAATTCTTCAGTCGATAATTCTTTTCCTTCATTCAAAATAAAGTAATCCATCAACTGCGTTTCTTGTCCATTTAACCGAATGGAATTATGACTCACTAATTCTTGTTCAGACACATTCAGAGTAACATCACCAACGCTCACTTCATTAGGAGTAAAGTCATCCTCCCTTCTTTCCTTTGAATGCAGTCTAGCCAGCAATTCTTTTAATGAGAATGGTTTAGTTATATAATCGTCTGCCCCACTATCAAGGCCAGTTACTCGATCATCAATTTCCGACTTTGCGGTAAGCATTAAAATATATGACTTATCACCACTTTTTCTAATTTTTTTAAAGCGGTAATTCCATCCATTACCGGCATCATAATGTCCAAGATAATGACATCATATGAATTTTCCTTAGTGTGTTCAACGGCTTTTAAGCCATTATCGACAGGATCAACTTCATAACCTGCCTTTTGCATGGCAACAGTTAATACTCTGAGTAGTTGTGGTTCATCTTCTGCGACTAAAATCTTCATTAAATAATCAATCCCCTTCTCTAATCAATTGTCTGATGGTTTGCATACTAATGTCACAAGATGCCAATTCATCAGCAACTCTTTTCAGTTCTTTACCAATCATTTCTGGATTCTTGATTTGATGTTTATACTTCATTTCATGCTCTAAGCTTGCCCAAGTATCCATGGCAATTGTTCTTAATTGTACTTCGACAAAATAATGTCCTGGAATATTACCATCGACATCTTGCTCGGGAACCATTACATCTAAAATCATATGATAGGAACGATAACCATTAGGTTTAGCATTAGTAATATAATCTTTTTCTTTCACTACACTAACGTTGTCCCATTTTTTAATAGCTGCAATGCAAGTGTAGATATCATCGACAAAATTGCAGACGATACGTAAACCAACGCTATCTCGATTTTCCCTTAAGGCAGAATTGGGCGTAAGTGGTAATCCCTTCCGTTGGCATTTATCTTCCATGCTCTTTTCGCTTTTAACTCGACCACGCAAGTGTTCATAAAGTCTTTCGTGATACTTTTTTTCATAATTTTGATTTAAAGTAGTAAATTGCTCCGTCATTTGTTTAAGCAATTTATCTAAAGCAGGGGTATATTCTCCGTAAATATTCAACATTTATTCCTTCTTCCTATATTCATCATAACAATGAAATTTGACTTTTCTTTGAAGGAACAATTACTAAGGAATTAAGATTACAAATGAAAAAGCATACATCGAATAATTATCGACATATGCTTTTTAAATTGAGAGAGAGTAAGAGAAAGGGTTTAGAATTTTATCTGTTCACCATTCACTAGCACTTGATAAGTTAAATCTTTCAAGTTTGCAACTAGTTCAGCTTTTCTAGTTTGTTCTTTATTCATACGGACGATTCGAATTTCATTTTCATTAGGAGTAGAAATATCAATTGAGCCATTCAAGTCAAATGCAGCTTCTGTATTTCTAAAAGTGAAGAGCTTGAGTAATGATGCAACAACCGGACGTTGAATTTCTTTTTCAATCTCTGCTTTGCTGTAATAATGACGGTTGATATTTCTACCTTCTTTAGTTTCTTCCAGCAATTTAATATCATTCTTGCCAGCTAGCATCCCTACATAATAAACTTGTGGAATGCCTGGTGCAAAGACTTGCAAGAGTCGTGCCATGAAGTACTTTTGATCATCATCACCAAGAGCTGAATAAAACGTAGTATTGATTTGATAAATGTCTAAGTTATGATATTCAGCACTAGAATACTTCTTCTTAACGTTGGCACCAACTTTATATAGCTCTTGACTGGTATAGTCGATCTCCTCAGGAGAAAGGATATCACGCGCATCAACTACACCAATGCCGTCATGGGTATCCAAAGTAGTAAATTGTTTCATTGGACACTTTTTGAGCCAGGCTGCTAAACGATTAGAATTACCAGAATAAAGTGAGTAAAGAGTTACCATTGGCAAAGCAAAATCATAAATAAAGTAACCATGCTTGGCAATCTTAAATGGCATTGAATAATGCTCATGAATTTCCGGTAAAATGGTTGCACCCTCGTCTGCAATATCGTCTTGAACTTGCTTCAATAAGTCCCAGATTTCTGGTTCCACAAAGAAATCGTTGGTATCTAATTTCTTAACCGCATAAGCAAAGGCATCTAGCCGGATAATGTCTGCTCCATGCTTGATCAAGTTAGTTAAAGTATCTTTAATGAATTTTTGCGTTACCTTTTTCTGCACATCCAAATCAATCTGTTCAGGACCAAAGGTATTCCAAAGCTTTTCCTTGCTACCATCAGCAAAAGTAATTTCTTGATATGGTGCGCGATCTTTACGCTTATAGATCAAATCAATATCTGCTTGCGTTGGACGATCTTTAGGCCAAAACTTATCCCAACTTAAGAACATATCAGCATAAGGACTTTTGTCTTTGTGCTCTTGAAAATCCTGATAATATTTAGATTGTCTAGAAATATGGTTAATCATGAAGTCAAACATCAAGTAATATTTTTCACCTAATGCTTCAACCTGAGCCCAATCACCAAACTTAGGATCTACTGTAGTGTAATCAGTTGGCGCAAAACCGCGGTCACCAGTTGAGGGAAAGAATGGCAACAAGTGAATGCCACCAACTGCACCTTTTAAGTCATTTTCTAAAACTTCGTTTAATTCTGTTAAATTTTTACCCAAGCTATCTGGATAAGTAATTAGCATGACCTTATTTGTAATTGCCATAATTTACTCCTATTTTATTGCTTTGAAGTAGTACATATAAGCCTTAAAGTCACCATGTTCAACTGGATCATAGATACCCATATTCATCAATTCGTCGCCGCCATAAACTTGGTGCGTTCTTTGATCTTCATATTGTTTATTTGGATCAAGGCCAACTAATTTAGTCTTAGTTAAATATGGCTGAGCTGAAGCCATTACTTTGACTACGCTCAAAACCGCCTCATTTTGATCATCTGAAACAGTTTCCCAAGCACATTGATTGCTGGTTTGAGCGGATTTCAAGCGGTAGAACTTACCAAATTGAGTAACTTTTCTAATCTTCTTGTATTCTGCCACCTGCTTTGCGACAGCTTCACGATCTTCCTCATTCATCTTAGTTAAATCAAGTTCATAACCAAGATCACCCCACATGGCAACAACGCCACGGGTATTAAATGGAGTAATTCTGCCATTTTGTTCATTAGGACTAACTGAAACGTGAGAAGTCATCATTGATTGCGGGTAAACCAAACTTGTACCATATTGAATGGTTAAACGATCAATTGCATCGCTATCATCACTAGCCCAGATTTGTGGGTCATAGTAAGCCATACCGACATCAAATCTACCGCCACCGCCTGAGCAGCCTTCAATTAACAGATCTGGATGAGCATCAACTATTCTTTCAAGTAAATCATAAAGACCTAATACATAACGGTGGTAAACTTCACCTTGACGATTAGCTGGTAAATCAGCTTCATAGATATCTGATAAGTGACGATTCATGTCCCACTTAATATAGTCAATCTTGCCTGATCCCAAGATCTTTTCCATTTGGTTATAAATATTGTCGCGTACTTCCTTGCGTCCCAAGTCAAGCAAGTATTGATTTCTGGATGGACTTGGTTTTCTGCCAGGAACATGCATCAAATAATCTGGATGTTCTTTGTAAAGATCAGAATCATATGAAATCATTTCAGGTTCAAACCATAGACCAAATTTCATCCCTTGATCGTGAACATAATCTGCAAAATGTCCTAAACCATTTGGAAACTTCTTTTTATAAACTTTCCAATCACCTAATGAAGTATTATCGTCATCACGATGACCAAACCAGCCATCATCTAAAACGAACATCTCAATGCCAAGCTTCTTAGCATCATCTACAATAGTCTTTAACTTATCTTCATTAAAATCAAAGTAGGTTGCTTCCCAGTTATTAACTAAGATTGGACGTACTTCATTCTTGTATTTACTACGAATAATTCGATCATGAATCAAGCTATGGAATGCTTGACTCATCTTGTTTAAACCTTGATCTGAGTAAACCATCAAGACTTCTGGAGTTTGGAATTCATCCCCAGCAGGTAGTTGCCAGTTAAAGTTGAAATCATTAATACCAACATTAACATGAGTCTGAGCAAATTGATCTTTTTCAACTTCAAACTTATGATTACCAGAGTAAACAAAGGCAAAACCATAAGCATCCCCATTAAATTCATTGGTATCTGGATCAACTAAAGCCAAGAATGGATTCATTTGGTGACTGGAAGTACCGCGGTGACTAGAAAAGACGTGAATACCTTGGTTAATGTGTTCGCGATCCACTCTTCTTTCATGGGCGTGAGCACCCGGTAAAGTAATTGAATCAAAGTTGCGATCGACAAAATCAAGCTGCATTGAAGCAACTTTTTCAATATTGACTGTTTCATCGCCTGAATTTTTAACCTTTACTGATCTTACAATTACAGGACGATCACGGTAGATGGTGTACAATAAGTCAAAATCAAGCTTAGTCTTTTGATCCTCAAGAGTAATGATCAAAGTTTGAGCTTCATTATTATCCTTTACCCATGAATGAGGCAATCCTTTCAAGTCCGGCTTACCATCCACAATTTGGTAATCCTTGTAAGTTAAAAACAAAGCATTAGAACCATCTTTTTGGCGGACAACCGCAGCTGGCGTATGATAATCCATTTCGCCTGCTGTACTATATTCCTTAGGTAAAGAATCGCGAGAAAAAGTTCTATCTAATGAGCCAGGTAAGTTACCGGAAAAACCACGATCGACTCTTGGGTAACGCAATTCATTATGATAATTATTTACTTTTTTACCGAAGTATAAATGACAAAGCGTATCGCCATCTTCTACTGAAAGAAGATATGAAATTTGCTCATTATGAAGATGAAAGACTTTATTCTTTTCGTCGAAAGTAATTAATTCTTCTGCCATAATTTTTCTCCTATTTAGCTTCAACTTTTTCTTTAGCTGCCAAAGTCATGACTTCATCTTCTGCCTTGACCTCAGTACCTGCCTTAGCTGTTAATTTAATATTTTCAAATTCATTTGAGTTAGTAACTACTACAATTACAGTATCATCAAGTCCAGCCTTCTTAATAGTTGGATCCCAGAATTCGATTAATTCTTGGCCCTTCTTAACTTTTTGACCTTCTTCAACATATGAGACAAAGCCAGTACCCTTTAATTTAACGGTGCCAAGACCAATGTGAATTAATAATACTAATCCATTATCACCAACAAGACCAACTGCGTGTCTAGTAGTAAAGACCTGACGAACAGTTGCGTCAAATGGTGCTAA
Organism: Lactobacillus sp. UMNPBX12; assembly: GCF_002553955.1. NCBI lineage: Bacteria > Bacillati > Bacillota > Bacilli > Lactobacillales > Lactobacillaceae > Lactobacillus > Lactobacillus sp. UMNPBX12. The sequence continues at coordinate 87,911 of NZ_PCYY01000004.1, read as the reverse complement.
TACTCGACCATCTTCTGGCTTAATTGCAAAGCCTTGGCCAACAGAGCCACTTGAGAATGTTTGATCGTTAACTTCTGATAAATTCATTAACTTACCAGCAATTGGAGTAGCTAATTCAATTTGACCAGTAGCTGACTTAGCAGCATCTTGATCGCCAGCATACTTCTTACCCCAAGTTTTTTCAAGTTCAGCAACAATTTCTGCGTGCTTTTGTTCACTTAAGATGACCTTAGTAGCAAAGATAATAATCGCAATAACAAGCATTACGGCTGGTACAGCAAACATCATCAACTTAAAGTTCATCTTACCAGCAGCGGTAATTGATGCGGCTGTTGCACCTGTAGTCATACCTGCCATGATGGCAATTTGACCAACAACACCGTTAGAAACGGCACCACCGAATTTATCGATCAATGGACGAACTGACAAAGCAAGTGATTCGTCACGGTGACCAAGTTTTAATTGACCATATTCAACAGAGTCGGTAATAATCATTAAAACGATCAAGAAGACCATTTGTTGTGGGAAACCGAATAATGATGCAGCAAGTAAAACTAATGGAAGATTGCTACCTGCAAAAGCAAAGATTCCCATTGCACAAAGCATTACAACTAAGCAACTTGTGAAAAGTGCTTTACGACTCATTCTCTTAGACAAGATCGGGAACAATGATGTTGCAATAATACCTAATAAAATGTTAATGGTTGAAAAGATTGAGAATGCCTTTGGCATACCCATAATGTAAGTGAAGTAGTAGACTTCAAGAGAGTTGGTAATGTTAATACCAATACCGTAGAATAAGTAAGCTAAAGCTACCCACATTAATTGGTCGTTACCAGATAATGCTTTAAAGATACCAACGATACCTTTAGTATCTTTTTTATTCTTACGAATATCACTGTTTACTTCACGAGTGAATAAACCAACACACCAAGCAGAAACAAATGCGATACCACAAATGATTGCTGCAAAAATAAACCAACCTCTGTCATCACCAGTTGAAGTAGCTTTGGCTGAGAAGAAGATTACAGCTGGCATAACTAGGATACCAACTAAACCACCACCGACAGTTGAACCAACACGAGCATAAGTAGCTGTCTTTTCACGTTCACGTGAATCAGTAGTTAATGATGGAAGCATTGACCAAAAGCCGACATCCTTAAATGAATAGAAGATATCCATGGTGATATACAAAACACCAAAGACAATCATGTATAAGATAGCATTCTTTTGATACAAACCACCTAGGTTAGTAAATAACATTAAAAGAATGACTGCAGAGATTGAACCACCAACTACAACCCATGGACGGAAGTGACCCCAACGAGTTTTAGTACGGTCAATCGCATTACCGATAAATGGGTCAATGAATAATTCTACAATTCTTAAACCCATGATAATCAATGTCACGATACTGATCATTTTGGCATCTTCTGCCGCATTACCAGTATTAAACAAGTGTGACGTAATAAACATAATTAAATATCCTGATAACAATCCATAGAATGAATCATTACCAAAGGCACCAAAACTATAAGCTAGTCGTGCGCCTATTGACATTTTTCCTTGATCTTTTTTCATCAGATCTTTCCCCCTCTATAGCGTTCATGTATTCGCTTTCATTATAGTTATTATTATCTGTCAGAGAAGAATTTTTAACCATAGCACTGTCATCACGATTTATGTCATTATTTTTAATGAACATAAAAACATGTTTAATTCACCAATCAGTGATATCATTGTATTATATAGCAAATCTAAAGACATAAAGACATGTATAAATAGTAAAATTGAGGAATTTTTATGGATGGATCATACAGAGCATTAAGCAATAAAAGCTTAGAAAGCAATATTTTATTCTGGGGACAAGAAAATTGTGCACCTAATTACACTTTTAAAGGTAATAATGTGCGTGACAACTATGTTATTCACTACATTCAACGAGGTAAAGGAACTTTTGCTTCGGCAAATCACTCCATGGTTACCTTGCAAGCTGGGGATGTGTTTATTCTTCCTAAAGGCGTACCCTGCTTTTATCAAGCAGATAGTAAAGAGCCTTGGAGTTATTTTTGGTTAGGATTATCCGGTATTAAAATTAGAGCGATGCTTTCAGACTCAATTTTATCTACGCAAAATTATTTAAGGCAGGTTCAGGACAGCAAATTTTGTCAGAGCCTGCAGAATTTATTTGAGGCCGCACATTCACCTAGCTCTCTTACTAATGACATACTGATCGAAGCTTTGCTTTATTACACTTTTTACAATTTGAATATTGAATATCCTACCAAGAGAAGAAAGAATTCAGCCACTAAGGACGAGCAATTGCGTGCTGCTATTACTTATTTAAGACAAAACTTCGAAGATTCATCTCTGTCAATCATTGATCTTTGCAACAAGGTGGATCTTTCTCGCAGTTATCTTTATACTCTTTTTAAAAACAATCTAGGGCTTTCTCCACAACAATTTTTGATCAATTTACGGATGGAACAAGCTAAAGAATATCTAGCTAATACTGATAATACGATTCAGGAGATTTCAAGAATTATTGGTTATAATGATGAATTTACCTTTTCAAAGGCATTCAAGAAGTATTCTGGCTTCAGTCCAAAAATCTATCGCCAAAGTTTGACGAAATAAAAAGATTGGAAATCATTTGGTTTCCAATCTTTTTTACTTATTGATTCTCCATTATTTATCTTTCTCAGCTTCAGCAGGCGTGTTAACTGGCGTTAATTTTGGACCAGCAACATATTCAAAGTCTTCAACTTTCAAATAGAAGTCGTTAATTCTAGGGTCCGATCCAATGCCTTTCCTCTCTTTATTAACAAAGAATTGCATGTAGTCATTATTCTTTATCCGATAGAACAACTCTACTTTCTTGCTACTTGGAACGTAAATATATTTTAGTTCTTTAACAATTATTGGATAATATCCAGCTTGATTGTAATTAGTAGCTTTTAAGAACTTGTCGTCATACTCTTGTTCACCATGACTATTGTAAATCGCAGCCTTGGTAATTCCCGGCTTTGCCTGAATAGTTGTATTCTTTTGATTAAAAACATTAACCGGTTCAATATGACGTTTGACATCAACTTCGGAGACACGTCCCCAAAACCAATCATCCTTGGTTCCTTTAACATGGTAGAAAACTGAATCTCCAACTCCTGTTTTGAACCAGAAGTCATCAGGATAGCCGCGGAAAGTTGAAATATACTTATCAACTACTAGTTTCTTACCTTTTTTATAGTAACGTCCACTTTCACGATTAGAATTTCTATTGACGATTTGCTGACTGCTCTTCAAAACAACGGTAGTCTCTTTCTCATCGACGTAAATCGGCTTACCATCAAGATAGCGCACATTATTTGCCTTGATATAGCGATTCTTGCCAATGCGGTAGTATTGTTTACCATGAATTGTCTTATACTTTAACCAAAAACGATGCCGCTTTTGCCAAGAAACAAATTTAATACCGGAGGAAGACAAGTACTCAGAATAAAACTTTTTAGGAGAATTAATTTCTTCAAATTTACCAGGTACTTCTAGAGTAGTATTCTTTTTTATTGTTTTTGCCTTTTTACGTTGGCCTTTATAATTGTACACATATGAATTATGATCGATAGTCAAATTGGCTGGACCATTTGGCAAGCCAACATTTTTAGCATTAATATAATAACCATTACCAATGCTGTAATACATCTTAATATCGCCGTTACTAGTCTGAGACGAAGTACCAATATATGTTTTCAACGGGACAGGCTTACCATAATATTTAAGAACCGTTCCCTTCGGAATCAAAGTGACCTGGCCATTTTGTTTTAAAGCCACTTTCTCTCCATTTGCATCCCGCAACTCATCTAGATGAACCTGTTTACCATCTTTGCGATAAGCATAAGAAGCAATTTCCAGAGTAAACGTATTATTTTGCGTTTCTTGTGCTGCTTGAGCAACTGGAGTCTGCTTTACTAAAAACGGAGTACTGACTCCCAAGAGTGCAGATATAATAATCACTTTTCCTAAACGCATATAGTTACCTCGTTTCATAAACTATAGCTAAATTGTACTATCTTAAGAAAATTCTTACTTGTATTAAACATTGAGACAAGCAAAAAATGATTGGAAACCACAATTTCCAATCCTATATTTTTACTCAAACTTCCAACTTACATTGCGCTTAAATTCTTCACCTGGTAACAAAGTAATACGACCTAAATCGCTGCCTTCAGCCGGCGGAAATTGTGCTTCAAAAGTGATCCCCGCATATTGGCCAAAGTCAGAAGTATACTTTCCAGTATGATCAAAACCATTTCCAGTATAAATAATCAATGATGGTGCATCAGTATTTACAGTCACCTTATGATCTGCAGAACTTAAAACAGCGCCAGGCCGATTGCCATTTAAAATAAATGGATGATCCATGCCTCCTCTGTCTTTGATTTGAGGATCGTCAGCTTCCAAAGCATCCCCTACACGCTTAGTCTTTCTAAAATCAAAAGCAGTGCCAGCAACTTCTTCCATTCCGCGATTAGGCATTCCAGAGTGATCAACTGGCAAATAATAATCAGCATTCATTTTTAGCTTAAGATCTTTGATATTATCTTTTTCACCCAAGGTAAAGTAAACATGATTTACCGGATTAAAAATAGTTAATTGGTCACTCACCGCATTAATTGAATAATGCAAAGTATCATCATTGTCCAATTCATATTTGACATGAATCTTTAAATTGCCTGGATAATCATTATGACCATCTGGATCAAATAACGTTAAATCTACTCGTGCACTGTTTTCATCACAAGAAGGTTCAAAATCCCATACTTCAGTATCTGTACCAATTCCGCCATGAATATGATTCTCACCTTCGTTGATTGGCAATTGATGAATTTCAAGACCATGTCTCCATTGACCTTTTCTGACTCTACCGGCAATTCGGCCAACTGTACCACCTAAATAATTTCTTTCTTGAGAATAATCAGCTGGTGAATTTAATGACAAAATCATATTCTTGTCGTTAAGCAAAACTTTTTCTAGCGTTGCACCATAGTTAAGTACCTTAACAACCATGCCGTTGTCATTTTTTAAACTAATTTCACAAAGATCTTTGCCATCTTTTCGACCATATTTATTAAAACTTGTTCTCATGTTCTCGCCTTTTCTTTTTTGTATTCGCTTTCATTAATATTATAAAGTATTTCTTATCAATAACATATGCGTTACCGGTAACAAAAAGCGAGACCCTCAAGATCTCGCTTCAATTACTTTACTTAATCTTTTTGGTTAAAGCTGTAATAAATTTATCCCAGCCTTCATCACCGTCTGCATCATTCTTAAACACGCCAGCATCTTGAAGAACTTGTTCAAATACTTCGACAAGTGATTGCTGCATTACTTGATCAACATTGTCCCAGCTAATTTCGTTTTCAGCCTTAACTTGATCAGCCCATTCTTTATGACTAGCAGCCATATTGTTATCTTCACCCAGCCAGTATTTCTTTACTTCTTCAAGTTCACTCTTAAGACGTCCTGGCAAAATAGCACGACCCATTACTTCAATTAAGCCGATGTTTTCCTTCTTAATGTGCCATAACTTTTCGTGTGGGTGGAAAATGCCCAAAGGATATTGATCACTAGTATTGTTATCACGCAAAACTAGATCGAGCACGAAGTTCTTGCCTTCACGGTGCATGATTGGCGTTACCGTGTGGTGACGAGTCTTACCATCGTAAGCTTTAATGCTGCGTGCAGTGTCTGAATAGTTATCCCAGAATTTGATAATCTTTGCACCAAGGTCAATTAAGTCAAGTGAATTTTCACTAGTTAAACGCAAGTCGCTCATTGGCCAGTCAACGATCCCAGCCATTACAGTTGGGTATGAATCAAAGACAATGGTCTTCTTGATGCCTGCCTTCATCATTGGGAAGGTATGACGACCACCTTGGTAGTGCTCATGTGCTAACATTGAACCACCAACAATTGGCAAGTCAGCGTTAGAACCAACGAAATAGTGTGGGAAGATCTTTTCAATTTCAACCAAGTTAATTAATGTTTGTTCATTAATTACCATTGGAATATGCTTTTGATCTAAGAAAATACAGTGTTCATTAAAGTAAGCATATGGTGAATATTGGAAGCCCCATGGACGACCTGCGATATTCATACGAATGATTCTTAAATTAGAACGGGCATTTTTACCATAGCCACCTAAATAACCTTCATTTTCAAGGCAAAGTGCACATTGAGGATACTTCTTGCCTGTTGCATGTGCCGCTGCAGCAATAGCCTTAGGATCTTTTTCAGGTTTAGATAAATTAATCGTAATTTCTAAGCCATGACCTTTTGAGCTAGTGCCGGAGAAGACAACATTTTTGGCAATAGCCTCTTTTTTAACATAATTATTGTCTTCACATAATTTATAAAACCAATCTGTAGCCTTTTCTGAAGACTTTTGCATTTTTTGCCAGAAAATACTATTAGTCTTAGATGGTGTTGGCGTTGCTAAATCATATAATTGATCATTCAGGACTTCACGTGAAGTGATGTCGTCAGGAATTTTTTCATTCTTAACGGCCAGGTCAACTAATTGCTTAGCTGCTGGTTGATCGTTTTCTTCTTCATCATGATCACCAACTAATCCTCTAATTTTGTTAATAACATATACTCGATCTAATGGCTCGTAAGCACCGCTATTAATAACTTCATCCGCAAATTTTTCAATAACCTTCATAACTTTCCCTTCTCACACTAATTAAATTCTCTTAGTACCATCAACGATTTCTGCATCATAGAAGCTAGCATCATAACCGATTGTATCGCGGTAAATCTTACCAACATTCTTCTTAAAGTTCTCAGCCTTTGACTTCTTAACAATAGCAATTGCACTACCGCCAAAGCCACCGCCGATCATTCTGGCACCGAGCACTCCAGGTTGTTTCCATGAAGCTTCTGCCAAAGTATCGAGCTCTTTACCAGTTACTTCATAATCATAGTGAAGAGATTCGTGAGAGGCATTAATTAAACGACCAAGTTTTTCAAGATCGCCGTCTTTCATTGCTTGAGTTGCACGTAAGGTTCTTTGATTTTCACTAACTGCATGACGCGCACGTTTAATTTCTGTTTCATCATTGATGAGGTAAGAATATTCATCAAAAGTATCGTTATCAAGTTCACCTAATGCCTTAATATCAAGCTTTTGTTGCAACTTTTTAAGAGCACGACCACATTCAGCAACCCTATCATTATAAGCAGAATCAGCTAAAGTATGTGGTTTGTTAGTTGCCATGATAATAATTTCGTAATCGCCTAATGCAAGTGGCATGTATTCATACTTTAAGGTGTTGCAGTCTAAGAAAATTGCACTATCTTTTTTACCCATAATGCAGGCAAATTGATCCATAATTCCTGAATTTAAACCGACAAATTCATTTTCAGTTCTTTGACCCATCTTGGCTAGGCTAACGCGATCAACGTCTAAGTTAAATTCATCTTTCAAGATGATTCCCATTAACATTTCAATGGCTGCACTAGATGAAAGACCTGAACCTGATGGCAAATTAGCTTCGATATATAAGTTAAAGCCATGATCAATGCCATTATATTTCTCACGTAAATAAGTGATCATACCCTTGAAATAGTTAGCCCAGAAACGGTCTTCATCTTTTTCAGCAGTTGTATCATCAATATCAAATTCAACGATCTCGCCATCAACGTTGCCTGAGAAAAGACGTACTTTCTTGTCTTCTCTTGGACCATAGACTCCATAAACACCTAAACTGATTGCGGCCGGAAAGACGTGTCCACCGTTGTAGTCGGTGTGTTCACCAATTACGTTGATTCTGCCAGGTGAGAAAAAGACGTCTTGACCCTTTTCACCAAAAGTTTTTTCGTATTCTGTAAGTAATTCTTCTTTATTCATTTTTATTTACCTCAAATTTGTACTGTAATCGTTTTCAGCTACTAGTATATCTCTTTCGCTTCTTTTAGTAAATAGTTTACTATAATAAATAAAATATTTAATTAAGTGAACTAAAAAAGCCAGACGTTTGTCTGCGAAAAAATAGCCTTAGCTCACACTAAGACCATTTTGCTTATTAAAATTTTCTTTCACCATGTTGGTAAACTTGTTTATCAGCTTGTTCAACTGCAGATACGTCTTTTAACGGATTATCTTTCAGCACTAAGAAATCTGCATATTTTCCTACTTCTAAAGAACCGTAATCTTGATCAATCTTAAGTAATTCCGCAGATCCTAAATCAGCTGATGTTTTTTTCTTATATTTAGAGGGTATTTATACTATCGTACTGGCTACTAGATTACCCACTATTTGTACTAGTATTTAAAGCAGGCGTCATTTTCACTATTGTTTTAATGATCTTAGAACTATTTATAAAAAATATATAAGCAACACAAAAAGGAAGTTAGACATTTCGCCTAGCTTCCTTATTTATTGATCTAAATTCGAGGGAAAGAAATAGGATTTGTTACTTGGTTAAGACTTGGACATCCCATCCTTTCATTGAACTCTTAGCTTTTTCACCAGTTAAGATGTCTTCATAATCCGCAAATTTATTTGGCAATTCTCTTTCTTCATTGCTCATGTTAAGCACGAAGTAAAGTTTCTTGCCATCTGCTGTGACACGCTTAGTTACTTCAAGCTTATGGCTGTCGCAAACTAATGATTCAACTCCAGTTTCAAGCACAATGTGGTTGAATAATTGTGTCAAACCTTGGTGACCTAACTTGGTTCCCACGTACCAAGCCTTGCCTTTGCCATAATCATTTTCAGTAATCGCAGCAGTGCCAGCGTAAAACTCATCAGCGTAGCTTGCCAAAACTTTGGCCTTATTTGGATGAATCAAATCACACATTAAGCTGGTTTCGTATTCCTTGTCATCCATCTTAACTCTAACTTTTTGACCTGGAACCATTGCGTCGCTTTCTTCAACCCAGATGCCGGTGACATCTTTCAATGGACCAGGATAGCCGCCAAGGTAAACATTGTCAGTTGAATCAACCATACCTGACATGTAGGTAGTAACGAAGTGGCCGCCCTTTTCAACATAGCTGTTGATCTTTTCAGCTAAACCTGCTTTAACCATGTAAAGCACTGGTGCAACAACCAAGTCATAGTTACTAAAGTCATCATCAACGCTAATTACATCAGTTGGAATATTTCGTTCATAAAACTGGCGATAATAATCAAGAATTGAGTCAACATAATGCAGGTCTTGGCTAATGCCATCGACATATTCATAAGACCAGAAATTGCTCCAGTCAAAAATAATAGCAACTTTAGCCTTAGTCTCTGAGCCGAGAATGGTCGATCCCGCCTGCTTTAACTTTTGCCCTAAGTCAGTTAATTCATGAAAGACTCGTGTATCAGTTCTTTGTGAATGAGCAATAATTGCACTGTGGAATTTTTCGGAACCACCCACTGCTTGCTTTAATTGGAAGAACTGAACAGTGTCAGCACCGTGAGCAACAGCTTGCAATTCGGTTGCGGCCATTTGACCTGGACGCTTTAGTGGACTGTAAGATTGCCAGTTAACTTGTGAAGGTGCAGATTCCATTAACATAAATGGTTGATGCTTAAGGCTTCTCATTAAGTCATACAAGAATGCTGGCTTATAAGCAGGTGCGTCGTAAGTTGGATAACTATCATAGGAAATAATATCTTGATCCTTGGCCCACTTTTGATAGTCAATCATCTTGTTTGGCAAACTGTGGAAGTTAGTAGTTACAGGCGTTTCAGGATCGTACTTCTTGATGACTGCCTTTTCCATCTTGAAGAGGTTTTGCAAACTTTCGGATTGAAAGCGCAAGTAGTCGATTGAAAGGCCAGCAACAATGGTTTCGCTACTTTCTGGACCCCATGCATCCCCCAACTCGTTTGGAACAACAATTTCATCCCAGTCATAAATCGTGTGACTCCAAACATTCATGTTCCAAGCCTTGTTGAGCGCACCCAAGGTCTTGTATTTGTTTCTCAACCAGTCACGGAAGGCGTTTTGACAATTTCCACAGTAGCAGTTGCCACCGTATTCATTGTTCACGTGCCAAACTACGATATGCGGATTGTCAGCGTAGTGCTGGGCCAATTTTTCAACTAACTCACTATCCAGTCTTTGATAATTCTTGCTGTTCGGACAGAAATTGTGCCGCTGACCAAAGACGTGACGTCTGCCTTGGTAATCAACTCTTGCGATATCCGGATACTTTTTAAACATCCAGGCTGGCATTGCGGCTGTTGCCGTACCCATCACAATATCAAAGTTTGCATCAGATAATTCTTGAACGATCTTGTCTAATTTAGAAAAGTCATAGACTCCTTCTCTAGGTTCAAGAACTGCCCAAGAGAAAATATTAATTGTAGCTGAATTTAAATCTACCTTTTTAAAGACCTTAATGTCTTCAGGCCATGTTTCTTCTGTCCATTGATCGGGATTGTAGTCTCCACCATAAAGAAAACGTGATAATGTTTTTGTCATTTTTAAGCCTCTACTTAAACTGGACTTCTACTACTTCATCACCATGTTTTACAGTAGAACCTGCTTTAATTGAACTAGCTTTTTTAATTCTACCTGGTTGAGTGTAGAAGGTAACGATCGTATCCTTGTAGCCATTCTTAAGAGCCAAATCACGATCAAATTCTAGTAATAAGTTACCCTTCTTGACTTCTTGTCCATCATCATAATACGTTTCAAAGCCTTCACCACGCAAGTTTACTGTTCCAAGACCAACGTGGACGACTACTTGCAAGCCATTATCTGAGACAATCTCAAAGGCGTGTTTTGTACCAAAGGTAAATCTAATCTTACCATCGAATGGTGCATAGATCTTGCCGGCACTTGGTTTGATTGCGAATCCCTTTCCTGGGAATGGCTTACCATCTTCGTCGACGACGGAGGACATTTGCATCAATTCACCATCGGCTGGTGCGTAAATCTTTTGCTGTCTAGTTTTTGCTTTAGTTGAATCGTCTTTTTCGATTTCACCTTCAGCAAGCTTAGTCTTCAATTCTTCAACAACTTTGGCGTGTTTCTTTTCGGTCAAAGTTACTTTGCTTAAGAACACGATGATTGAAATCACAGCTAAGATTAAAGGAATATATAAGGCCATTGTATTAAAAGTGCTGATATCATGTGCTGTCATGTCGGCAGCAGTTGCGGCACCTGTCATACCAGCTGCAATAGCTACATATCCAACCAAAGCATTAGAAACAGCACCAGTGAATTTATCGATCATTGGACGAACTGCCAAAACGACGGCCTCGTTTCTTTGACCACTCTTAAGCTGACCATATTCAATCGCATCAGTTAAGGTCAAAACAGTTACTAATTGAGCAAAGTTGATGTTGAATAAAACCAACCCTAAGTCCATTAACACAACATTATCACGGCAGAAAATGAATAAAAGATAAGCACAGATCATGCAAGTTTGACCTGCAACAAACAACCATTTTCTTGGAATGTACTTATTTAAAACTGGGAATAATGGACTGACACAGAACCCTACAATCGTTGCAGCAAGCCCTACAACCCAGAATTCGCCTGGTTTACCAATGACAAACTTGTACAGGTAGAACAAAACCCCGTTAGTAATAGTGTTAGCAAGTGAAAAGACTAAGTAGGCTAAACTCGGCCAAAGAATTTGATCGTTATGGAAAATAGCACTGAAGACTTGAGGCAAAGTAGTTTTCTGCTTGGCTGAATTTCTAATTAAATTGTGCTTTTCTTTAGTACCTAAGCAAACAATAATGGCACAAACAATTGCTAAAGCTGAAATTACGGCCGCAAAGGCAAGCCAACCTGGTGCGCCTTCTTCATGTTTACCAGTAACTGCATAAGTTACCCCAGTTACTAAAGGAACAACGATAATTGCTAAACCGTTCCAACCAATAGCACCTGAAAAGGCACCCAATGAAGTATAAATACCACGCTCATGTGAATCTTCACTTAAAGCCGGAACCATACCCCAATATGAAACATCGGATAATGAATAGAAGATATCAAAACCGATGTAGATAATTACGAATAAGATAGCGAAAAAAATCCAATTGCTTTGCGCTAAGCCAAAGATTCCAGTAAATAAAATTAATAATAATACTGCACTAACTACAGTACCCAAGAAAATCCATGGCTTAAACTTTCCCCATCTTGTTTTGGTATTATCAACTATGTTGCCCAAGATTGGGTCAATAACCAACTCGACAATTCTAATCACTACCATTAAGCCAGTGATTAAACCAATCAATTTATCAGCTACTGATTGCTCTAGCCCACTGAACATTCCGCTAGTAATAAAAATAATAAAGTATGTACTCATTACACCATAAAAAGCTGCGTGTCCTAAGTTACCCAGACAGAATGATGCATAGGAAATTATTTGTTTCCCTGAATTTTTATGACCGTTTGTCATAATGCTTCCTCCTAAATTGTTATAATCTGTAATCGTTTACATATCTGAGTATACGCTTAGTATCAGTTTCGGTAAATTATTTATTTAATATAACTAAATTATTTACTTATAGTAAAAATAAAAGAGAATGCTATGCTTCAGCATTCTCTTTTCAAAATATTCAAAATAAAAAATTTTTATTTACTAAAAAATTTACTCACCTTTAGGAATAAAGCTTTTACGTACCACCAAGTTAGTGTTCATATTCACATCAATATGCGCACGATCAGGTTGAATAATTAAATTGGTCAGCATAGTTAAAGCTAAATCAATCATTTCCTGCTGGTTGATGTTGTAAGAAGAAAGTGGTGGTGATACGTACTTCACTACATTACTGTTATTGATACTCAAGATTGCGGTATCTTTTGGTACGTTAATATTTTCTTCGTTAAAGGCCTGTAAAACACCGACTGCTAATGTATCAGAAGCAATTAAAAATGCATCTGGTAAATTGTTCTTGTACTTCTTTATTACTTCTTTGCCAAGCTTATAACCATTTTCAACGCTGAATGGTCCTGAAACGAACACGTTGCTGTCATCTTTTCCGCGAACCTTCATATATTCCGCAAAGGCAACGGAACGTGGATCATTTTCTTGAATATGATCATGCTTAGGGCCAACACCACCAATAAAACCAATCGATTCATAGCCGTTTTTAATAAACAAATCAATAGCATTCTTAACTGTTAAAGTTAAGTTAGGTCTAATTGAATCGAACAATTCGGGAGCTGGATTAGTATCAACAAACACCCCATTTGGTAAAACTCCGTGCAATTTTACCAACTCAGCATTTTCGATTGGCGCTGCTCCAACTCCAATAAAACCTTGGAACAATGAGGCATTTTCAATTAAGTCAGCCGCATTATAAAAGGTCTTCATCTTCATTGATTCTTGCTTAACGGTTTCTACCAAGGCTTGCTTTAAAGAAGTAAAATACTCATCTTGCAACTGTTCTTTATGGTTAGTGCGGTAAAGAAGCGCAATTGTAGGCTTAATTTCCTTTTCTTGGTGGTCTTTCCAATAACCAAGCTTATTAGCAATTTCTAAAATTTTATTTTTGGTATCTGCAGTAATCGATAAGTTAGGATCATTATTGAGCAACCGCGAAACAGTCGCAGAAGAATACCCCGACTTTTGTGCAATTTCTTTAATAGTTGTCATAATTATTTCTTTCCCATTTACTAATATTCCTGTCTTTATTATACAAAATATTTACTTAATTCCAATAAAGATCAATTTTATTCAAAAATATTTTTCTCGAGATTTGCCAATTAATTTATTTACTTTTAACAACTAAATTATTTATTTATTTGATAAATTATTTAATTTGGTGTTATAATAAAACCGTTTTCAAAATATATTTTTTATAGAAACTAGGTCTTATCATGAAAGCAAATATCAAATGGCTTGATGATCCTGAAGTCTTCAGTATTAATCAACTGCCAGCTCACAGTGATCATCCTTTTTACAAAGATTACCGTGAATGGCAAAACCACAGCAGCAGTTTTAAACAAAGCCTCAACGGTGCCTGGCAGTTTCATTTTTCAAAAGATCCTCAAAGCCGGCCCATTGATTTTTACAAACGCAGCTTTGACTCATCTTCCTTTGACACCATCCCCGTTCCTAGTGAAATTGAATTAAACGGCTACGCCCAAAATCAATACACTAACATTCTGTATCCCTGGGAAAGCAAAATCTATCGTAAACCTGCCTACACCCTGGGGCGCGGCATCAAGGATGGCGATTTTAGTCAAGGAAAAGACAACACAGTCGGTTCATATCTTAAACACTTTGACTTAAATCCTGCTTTAGCCGGCCATGACATCCATATTCAATTCGAAGGCGTTGAACGGGCCATGTATGTCTATCTCAACGGTCACTTCATCGGTTACGCCGAAGATAGTTTCACACCTTCCGAATTCGATCTTACACCTTACATTCAAGCAAAAGACAACATCTTAGCTGTCGAAGTCTTCAAACACAGCACTGCTTCCTGGCTAGAAGATCAAGATATGTTTAGATTCTCCGGTATTTTTCGTTCAGTTGAACTCTTAGCCTTACCTCGGACTCATCTAATGGATCTAGATATCAAACCAACTGTTGTTAATGATTACCATGACGGTGTCTTCAACGCTAAATTGCACTTTATGGGTAAAACCAGTGGCAATGTCCACGTCTTAATTGAAGATATCGATGGCAAAACTTTGCTTAATAAAAAGTTGCCACTTAAATCAACCGTTGAAATTGAAAACGAAACTTTTGCCAATGTTCACCTATGGGACAACCATGATCCATACCTTTATCAATTAATCATTAAAGTTCATGACCAAGATGGCAAATTAGTTGAACTTATTCCTTACCAATTTGGTTTTAGAAAAATTGAAATTACCAAGGATCATGTGGTTTTGCTTAACGGCAAAAGATTAATCATCAACGGCGTTAATCGTCACGAATGGGATGCTAAGCGTGGCCGCAGTATTACCCTAGCCGACATGAAGCAAGACATTGCTACCTTTAAACACAACAACATCAATGCCGTTAGGACCTGCCACTATCCAAATCAAATTCCTTGGTACTATCTCTGCGATCAAAACGGAATTTACATGATGGCGGAAAACAATTTGGAGTCCCACGGCACCTGGCAAAAGTTAGGCCAAGTTGAAGCTACTTCCAATGTACCCGGCAGCATCCCCGAATGGCGTGAAGTCGTCGTCGACCGTGCCCGCAGCAATTATGAAACCTTCAAGAATCACACTGCAATCTTATTCTGGTCACTTGGCAACGAATCATATGCCGGCAGCAACATCGCCGCTATGAACAAACTCTACAAAGATCACGATTCTTCTCGCCTCACCCACTACGAAGGCGTCTTCCATGCACCAGAATTTAAGAAAGAAATCTCAGACCTTGAAAGCTGTATGTATTTGCCACCTAAAGAGGCAGAAGAATATCTCCAAAATCCTAAAAAGCCACTTGTCGAATGTGAATACATGCACGACATGGGCAACTCCGACGGTGGCATAGGCTCTTACATCAAGCTAATTGATAAATACCCTCAGTACATGGGCGGCTTTATCTGGGACTTCATCGATCAGGCTCTGCTTGTGCATGATCCAGTCAGCGGACAGGACGTATTGCGTTACGGTGGCGACTTTGATGATCGTCACTCCGATTATGAATTCTCTGGCGACGGTTTAATGTTCGCAGACCGCACACCCAAACCAGCAATGCAGGAGGTTAGATACTACTATGGCTTACACAAATAATTTACACGTCGTTTATGGCGAAGCTAGTTTAGGAGTCAATGATCAAGATTTCGCCTATTTATTCAGCTACGAGCGTGGTGGCCTTGAATCTTTGAAAATCAAGGACAAAGAATGGCTTTACCGCACGCCTACACCAACTTTTTGGCGGGCGACCACCGATAACGATCGCGGTAGCGGCTTTAATCAAAAAGCAGCCCAATGGCTAGGAGCTGACATGTTCACTAAATGTGTGGGTATTCACGTTCAAGTTGACGATCACCAATTCGACGAATTGCCTATCGCTCCAATCAATAATCAATTTAGCAATCAGGAATTTGCCCATGAAGTAAAAGTGGCTTTTGACTACGAAACTTTAACTACTCCTGCAACCAAAGTCAAAATCATTTACAATATTAATGATGCTGGTCACATGACGATTACCATGCATTATTTTGGTAAAAAAGGCTTGCCGCCTTTGCCTGTTATCGGCATGAGATTCATTATGCCAACCAAGGCTAAAAGTTTTGACTATACTGGCTTGTCTGGTGAAACCTACCCTGACAGAATGGCTGGAGCAGAACGCGGAACTTTCCACATTGACGGCTTGCCAGTTACTAAGTATCTTGTACCACAGGAAAACGGGATGCACATGCAGACTAATGAATTAGTCATCACCCGTAATTCTACGCAAAACAATGCGGACAAAGATGGCGACTTTAGTTTAAAGATTACGCAAACTAAGCAGCCATTTAACTTCAGTTTACTGCCATACACTGCAGAAGAATTAGAAAATGCCACCCACATTGAAGAGTTGCCATTGGCTCGTAGAAGCGTATTGGTAATCGCGGGAGCTGTTCGCGGCGTAGGCGGCATCGACAGCTGGGGCTCCGATGTAGAAGAGCAATACCACATCGATCCTGAGCAAGATCATGAATTCTCATTTACGCTAAATTAATTTAAAGAATTTATTTTGAATTAGTAAATAATTTACTAAATAGTGTGTTATAATGTAATCGATTTCAATAAAAGATAATAACTAAAATAAAGGAGCGCAAAACATGAAAGTTTTAGTTGTCGGTGGTGCGGGTTATATCGGCTCACACGCTGTACGCGAATTAGTTAAAGAAGGAAATGACGTCGTTGTTTTAGATGCCTTGTATACTGGTCACAGAAAAGCTGTTGATCCCAAGGCTAAGTTTTACCAAGGCGATATTGAAGATGCCTTCTTAGTAAGCAAGATCTTACGGGATGAAAAGATTGATGCCGTAATGCACTTTGCCGCTTACTCATTGGTACCTGAATCAGTTAAAAAGCCACTTAAATACTATGATAACAACGTTACTGGCATGATTTCATTATTACAAGCGATGAATGATGCCGGCGTTAAGTACTTAGTCTTCTCTAGTTCTGCCGCAACTTACGGTATTCCTAAGAAGTTGCCAATCACTGAAGACACCCCACTTAACCCAATCAACCCATACGGTGAAACCAAGATGATGATGGAAAAGATCATGGCTTGGGCTGACAAGGCTGATGGCATTAAGTACACTGCCTTACGTTACTTCAACGTAGCTGGTGCTTCAAGCGATGGTACCATTGGTGAAGACCATGCGCCAGAAACTCACCTTATTCCAAACATTTTGAAGAGTGCTATTTCTGGTGATGGTAAATTTACTATTTTTGGTGATGATTACAATACTAAAGACGGTACTAATGTCCGTGACTATGTTCAAGTTGAAGACTTAATCGATGCTCACATTTTAGCATTGAAGCATATGATGAAGACTAATAAGTCAGATGTCTTCAACTTAGGTACTGCACATGGCTACTCCAACTTGGAAATCTTGGAAAGTGCTAAGAAAGTTACCGGCATTGACATCCCTTACACAATGGGGCCACGCCGTGGCGGCGATCCTGACTCGCTTGTTGCCGACTCAACTAAGGCTCGTACAGTTCTTGGTTGGAAGCCAAAGCATGAAAATGTCGATGACGTGATCGCCACTGCTTGGAACTGGCACAAGAGTCACCCAAAGGGCTACGAAGACAAGTAAAGTATAATAAAGATTTCTATAAAAACTAATCGTTTTTCAAACTATTTTCTACATCTATTATCTAAAAAATGACGCTGGTTCGATCAACTAGCGTCATTTTTGATTGAAATTATTTTTCAAACTCTAATTTAGTTACCCAAGTTTGAACTGCCTGAATAACTTGAGTAAAAGTGATTCCCTTAGCAAAAGGATGTTTTCTCACGTATCTATTCCAAAGATTCTGCATATTACTATTTTCAGCAATAATATCTACTTGTCTTAGACAATACTTATAATCTATATCTTGTCCTGTCCAAAAGATTGATTCACGGTAATTAGTAGTATTAGCAAAAGCTGACTTTAAAGTAGCTAAATTGATTCGTTCTCTCTGCAGTATGAATAAATCATAGAGATCTTTCATACGTGTATTAGCTATTCCTCTCGTAATTACCGTTTCTAATTTTTCCGCTACTATAGTTTCCATAGTATATGCCCAAATATTAATATGTCGATCTTCTAAATGTAATTTATAGCTATATTCAATCTCCCTAGGTGTAATAACATCCCCTGTTGAAACATCTACTTTTAATGGATATCTTATCTTCCGAAAAGAAGCATTAAAATGTAATCGATAGCCCTTGTACTCTTCATGCTCATGAATCTGTTCAATTTCTGACAACGAAATGCTTAATAGATCCCCCGCTAATTTTATTTGACAGATTTCTTCAAATACTTTAGCTATTTGTTTTTCGGTCAAATCTAATCCTTTTATCTCAGCATCAATGTCTTCCGTGGATCTTTTATCGATACCAACAATAGCCGACAACAAAAAACCACCTTTTAAAATGAAATTATCTCGATATTTTGATACTGAAATTCTTTCTAGCAAATCATCTAACATAATTTCTTGCCATAATCGACCAATCTCATTTCCTTTTATATTATGCTCTCTAGCATACCTTCTTACATCTGCTTTGAACTGCTTCTCATCAACATAATTTTTCACAACAACACCTCTAAGTAGCTATTTACCTTTCTAGTTACCCTAAACTTTTCTGCAAAAGACATTAATGTATTTATGTCTTTTTTCTTTTCCTTATTCCACATCTTGAAGGCATTGGTAATTATTTCGATATCTACAGCATTAATCGGTCGCAATATTTCAGCTAGAGTTCTTTCAGGAGTATAGAGATTAATCACATTTCCATTGAATGATTCAGTTTGAGTTATTCCCTGAGTAGCCAAACTTTTAGTTTGAATATGTGGATTTATTTCAATATCCAAAGTTGGATTATTGTAGCCCCTAGGAAAAGTCATATCTAAGCTAAAAGGATATTGATCACTTAACCCCCATAAATATAATGCTGTTTCTAAAGAATAGATTCCTTTTTTATATTTTTGTTGCAAACTATAAAATATATCCTCGGTATCATCACCAAATAAATAAATTCCCGGACGTATTTTTTCTAACGTACCATCCTGAACAGCTTTCGAAATACTATAACTTGATACTCCATTTAATGCTAATTCACGATGAGTAATTGTACCGTTATGTATTTTTGCTAGTTGACTAATCAATGATTTTTGTTTCATAAGTACTGTCAATATACGAATATGGAATTATATTACCCACAATTGAAAAATATATTTCTCCTTTCATTATTTCGAACATAAGTTTAATGAATTACAAATATAAAAACAAGCGAACAAATTATTAAGATTTTATTATTTCCATATTCTTCTTTTTCAATTGCTTTTTTACTTATTTTACTACACTTTACTATGTAGTGTAGTAAAATAAGTAAATTTAGCATCTTTATGGCAAGTATTAGAGACATTGCACGTATTGCTGGGGTATCGCCAGCTAGCGTATCACGAATTTTAAACAATGATCCAACTTTTAGAATCAATGAGGCTAGTCGTGCCCGCGTTATCGAAACCGCCAAACGCCTGCATTATTCGAAATCTCAAAAACATCCTGGTCCCAAACAAACTGATAACCAGCTCTCGATTGCACTAATCATGCGTTATAACAAATCTCGTGAAATCACCGATCCCTATTTTCTCAATCTGCATAAAGGCATTAATGAAGAAGCCAAGAAATGGCATTTACGTATTGAGCAACCTTTTAGAATAGAAGATGATAATAAAAATTGGGCTGACTTAGCTAAATTTGGCGCAGTGCTAATCGAGGGTGAAATGACACCTGTAGCAATTAAGCAGATTCAAAGCATTAATCCCCATATAATTTTTATCGACGTCAACACCAATATTCATAATTGTAATATCGTTCGTAATGACTTCGTGGAAGAAACTTCTCATATTCTTGATACCCTCTATAATCTGGGACACAAGAACATTGTTTATATCGGTGGAAAATCATTGGTTCTTGATCTTGACGGTAAGATTGCTTGTGAAAAAAATGATCTACGTGAACTCACTTATTTGTCCTGGATGAAGCTACATAATCTTGATCAGTACTGTCACTCTTTTATTACTGATTGGTCAACAGATTCAGCATTTGACGCAGGAAAAGAAATTTTAAAATTAAAAGATCGGCCTACTGCTGTAATTGTAGGTAGTGATCCTATGGCACTAGGTATATACAAAGCTTTCAATGATGCTAGTGTTAATATTCCAAATAATATCTCTGTTGTTAGTTTTGATGATGTAGATATCAATCGCTTCTTAACTCCTACCCTATCCAGTGTCTATATGAATACTGAAGAAATGGGCAAGACTGCCGTTCGTTTGGCTAAAGATCTAATTACGGAATATATTCAAATTCCACTTACGATCACTTGCCATAGTCAATTAAATATCCGTGACTCTATTTCTAAGAAAAAATAATATAAAAGAAAAGCCTCGAAAGCACTCAACTTTCGGGGCTTATTATTTTAACCAAAAAAGAGTACTTATGTACTCCTTTCTGTTACAACAGTCTTTAGTAAAAGACTGAGGCGGCATCTGCCATAGTTTCTATATTCATCATAGCGAATTTATGCATAATAATCAACAACTTTAATCCATAGCATATTGCTATTTCTGAAATCTGTTAGATTAGCATTGTCTTGAATTACTTCTTAAACAATTCAATAACCATCTTCATCTATCTCATTCGTGATAATCCTTAAAAAATGGTTTTAACCCAGTGTTCAATATCAAGATAAGTATGCAATAAAATATATCTTAATTCCATGCCAACAAGAGCCATATCTATCAATTAAAAGAGACTTCAAGATTTTGAGTTTGATCAAATCTTATCAACTTGTAAAAAGTATGTTCTTTGCTTTAAATATTCCTCACTTATATTTTTATTAGTGACTTATACACCATAATTTTTAACTCATTTACTTTATTCTCCAAAAGACAATTTTTTATCTATTATACTTGTAAACTTTCTAAAAATTCGGTTCTTAATTGTATCATATGTAACCTCAAGAAAGATTCAAAATCAACAAGAAAAGCCTCTATAATCTTTCTAAAACTATCCTCTAGTAGTAAACAAATCCATGGTGTACTTAAAGCGTTGCGGATCCTCATCTGAGCCATCGCATTCAACAACTAAGAAGTAATTTTTGTTAATATCGTATTGCGCGTCTTGAATTGTGATCGTGACGGCGATTGTGCGATCGGCAGCAGAGCCCTTGCGATCGGCTTCTATCGTTACGCTGTTAGAGATCAACTTGCCATCCTCATCAGTGAAGTAAACATGGTATTGCGTTGGTAAAACTACATCGCTGACTGGTGCGGTTTGATTGAACAATAGATTCATCTTCAAGTTATTAATTTTGAAGGTCGTTGCAGCAAGTTTAATTTCTGCTGGCTTAGCAGCGGATCTTCTTGAAGTTGCCTTAATATCAAGTACTGGAATCAGCATTTCTTGAATAGATGAACCACCGTGAACGTAATTTTTACTACCACTTTTGGCAACGAATTCGTTAGGACTTGTCGGATAATAAACATTGGTCTGATCGTTATTGCCCAGACTGACGCCCATTGTGGTGCCTTTCACACCCTTAACGTTAATCTTGTCCGGCGTAATCAAGTATCGTAAGTGAGCATTGCCCTCATAACTTTGATCACTCAAGTCAATCTTATCCGTATCTTGAATTGGTCGCTCTTGATAGATAAACCCGTGATCGGCAGTAACGATAATATGGGCTACACCGTTAGTTCTCAACGACTGAATTGCAGCTTTGATTTCTGCAATTGCCTTTTCAGTGGCATCAACCAACTCTTTGGTTGTCTTTAATTCATGACCTTTTGCGTCAATTTGATTGTGATAAAGATAAATTACTTTTTTCCCAGTAATAAACTGCTTGATTTCCTTGGAGGTCATTTCCAAAATATCTTTTAATTGTGCAGCCGAATTACTTTCATCAACGGCCTTCAGAATCTTATCACGGTTAAGCGTTGTTTCCGCATTCTTGCCATCCACTCTAACCTTGACAGCCTTGGCATCCCAAGTTAGATCATCATGCGGCAACATCACGTTCATTCCCGTGTAAGTGACCGATGGCAATCCTGTCAAAGCATACTGCATCTTCATTGTTAAACGGTCGTTGCTGTTGAGTTCTTCTTCAAGTTCCTTAGCCACTTCAAAACGTAGCGCATCAGAGAAGATAACAACCACACGCTCACGAACATGTTTGACATAATTATGGTAAAAACGCTCTTGTCTTAATTTGGCAGGCACTTGCGCCAGATCGAAGGTTTCATTCCATTGCTTAACTGAACTGTTAAGTAAACCGTTTCCGTAGTAAAGATCAACCGTCTTCTTAATTTCAGCATATTCATCAGTGTCCGCAATTCTGGTATAAGCTAGCAAGCATTTACGATAAATCGTGTCAATCTGGTACTCATTATCAAGATATTCGCTCAGTTCTTTCTGCCAGTTTTCTACCAATGGCACCCGCAAGTTCAACAATTCAGCGGCATAACGCAAAAACTTATACTCATTCTCAGTACGGTTAGCGAAGTTATTGCGCGTCCGCTTCAGCATCTGATCAATGATCTCCAAAACTTGCTCATAGTCGGTAACTTGATTGCCAACGAATTTACTGCGAATTTTAGCTAAAATCAGATCATTAACTTCATCAAAAATTGTCACTTGCGTTAAATCGCTCAGTGCCTCTTGCACTAAAACGTCGTGCAACTCAAGATCAATCCAGACACGCGTTGACTCATTATCATAATATTCTTGATATTTGTTAGAATCGGCGAAGCGATCAATGAAGATTTGAACGTTGTCTTTATTCTTAAGCACCAATTCTTGCAGCTTGTGTGGCAATTTGCTGCTTAATTCGTTAGCCAAATAAGTTACAAAAAGTCGGTTGAACAGATCAAGAAGACTAACATTCTCCTCTGTATCATAGCCAAAGTAGTTACCAATCAGTTTCCAAAACGGATCCAAAACATTGTATTTAGCAAACGAGAACAAATAGCGATTATTGGAACTGCCAGCAGCGATGATTTTCATGAGCAGTTCGTTCATGTCTAGCTTTTCAGTCTTCGTAATTGCCGCAATAATGCCCTTTTCTGGATTAGATTCAAAGTCTTCTGACCAATATTTAACAAAATCACTACGTCTAGTCTTAGCACCAAAGTATGTGTGATATCGTTTTACGAAAGACAATTTATTCTCAGGCAGATTCAATTCTTCCAGAATAATTTGTGTTGCATCCGCGGTGAAGAGCTTGGAATAATGTTCCATATCAGTTAAGTAATTTTCTTGGATCTTTGGGCGCTCATATGGAGCATAAATCAAGTATTTATGTTGTGGATCATCTAAAAGATCGATCTTGGTCTTAAATTGTTTATCCGCTTGTGCCTTGTAGAGCTTAGCTTCAGTTAATTTGCTAGCGATCTGGTCAATGATGTCCTGGAATTGTTGCTTATTGTCATACCAAAAAACGTATTGATAGTCATCAGCGAAATAGTTATTAAGTTCTGAAATAATTTTATCGGTGGTTAATGTGGTCATGCATGTTCACTCCTACTATTGTTAAATAGATTATATCAGTAGGCGGGGATGCAAAAAAGGCAGATTTATCGCATACTAATTGACATTTCTTCCTATTAAGTACTATATGTAGCAGTTAAGTTTGCCACTTAGTATACATGTTGTGTTTTTACTTGACATAATGATAATTTTGCTGTTGAATGTAATTGTCGATTAATGAAGGAGACATAATAATGGATAACTTAGGCAAGCGAATAAAGGATTTACTAAAGACAAACGGTATAACACAGAAAGATTTAGCAGAAAGAACAGGTTGCACTCAAGCTGCAATTTCGCATTATATCAAAGGTGACCGCACGCCAAGAGCACGCGTAATGACTAAAATTGCGAGTGCATTAAATACCACTTCTGATTATTTAATTGATGGTATTCCTCAAGATCAAAAATCAGAATTAGGTTATGCGAAAAAGCTTATTGCTCGTAACGCTAAAAATATGACTAAAAAAGAGAAAATGGATTTAATTAATATTTTATTAGGAGAAAAAGATGATTGACTATCCTCATAAGTTAACAGATGAAGTATATGAATACATCAAAGGAGAAGCTACACATGTTCTCGTACAAGACCACATTCGTCTTCGGCCTATTTTAGGTCAAGAAATTGCTATGAAAGAACATATTAAATTGATTCCTTATTCAACCTTATCTGGAAAAAAACTAGAAGCAATCAAAGCACTTAGCAAAGACGGAGCATTTGAAGAAAACGGTAATGAAGATTGTATTTACTATAATAACTGTGACTGTTCTCAACGACAAAATTGGACAATTCTTCACGAGTTAGGACATTTCTTTTTAGACCATATAGGTAGAACTGATACTGAAGAAAGAGAAGCAGATTTTTTTGCTAAATTTATTATTGCACCACCTATACTTGTTTATAAAATTAAGGCTCAAGATCCTGATGATATATATGAAAATTTTAAAATTAGCAGCGAGGCTTCACAATATTCATTTAATTATTATCAAAAATGGCTACGACATTATAAGCAAAACGGTGAGTTAACCGATTATGAACAGCAACTTTTAGATTTGTATAATTTAGAAATTAATAACTTAATTGCTTCTTGATCGGCAATTAACAGCAAAGGAAGTGATGTCCATACAAATATTCCATTTTAGAAGAAAAATGTCATTTTATTTCGTAATTTGAGCAAAGAAAAAACGTATTAAATTGCTCAGGCAACAGCAATTAATACGTCAGCAAGTGTACGGAAATACAAGCTATATGATTCAGTTGTATTATCGCACATTTAGCTATGTTTCTCAAATATTATTGAAATGTTTCACCTTAAATGGTGTAGAAAGGAGCTAATTATGCCCCTAGCTATTAATAATATCGTAGATATTTGTCGATTTATGCAACAAATGCATGACGAATTAAAAGAGCAAATTGAATTCGATTCCGATGGTTGGCCTATTTTTCAAAGAACGAATTTTGTAAGTGAAGTTCCCGAAGAATTTGTAACTTTTGATTATCGTACCAATTCTTTAATTACTGCGCCTAGGAATAAAACCGTATTAGCTTTCTTTGAGCCCGATAGACGAATTTATCCTCGCTTAAGTAAAATCAAACAGGATTTGCCTATCTATAAGCAATACGCAGGAGTAGTATTCCCTGACATCACCATAACTACAGATATGGATCATGAATTACAAGAAACTCTCATTTTGGCTAATCATTTATTTGCGGCTTATCTTGTCGCCAATGGTGTTAAAGTTGTATTTAATACCCGTACTGCTGATATTACAACACTCGATACCTTTAAAAATATCCCTCAAGGAGTAATGTGTGCCTCTGGATTTTTAGGTTGTAAAAATTCAACTAATTTTTTTGAGGCATCTAAGTACACCAATAAGATTCTTAGAATCCTCCCTGAAACATTGCTTATTTACGGCAAGCATGACAAGAAAATTGACATGCAATTAGATACTTTAGGTATTAATTACTTGTATTTCCAAGATTTTCACAGTAAAAGCAAAATGGAGGTAGTAGCCTAATGAGCGATTATAAGACTAGATACTCCATTGCTTCAAATACTTATATTAAAAAAACGGTACCAGAAAATCATTTAGATCAAGAGCGGTATCAAAGAAGTAAAGAACGGGAACGAAAATGGAATAAAGATTGGGTTAAACAAAGCGTGGATTTAAACGAAGTGGTTAATAAATTTATTCCAACCAACGATCCCAATCGACATATTAAAACAAATTCGGGAGTTAAATTTAGCTTTTACGGAACTAGATATATAGTAAAAGCTGACAAAGTTGCAGGTTATCTTAGAATTTATGATAAACAAGCGCGCAAATATTGCAAGATTGACGGTACCCCATCAAATAGTTTGCGATTAACTCACTTTAAAATTAAAAAAAGAAAGGAAAAATAATATGTGGTTACATGTTGCGTTAAATCCTACGGCTGTTAAATGTGATCCAGAATACCCTATCCCTTATGTGGACGGTGAACCATCAGATAATTATTTTTTTGACGAAAAAGTGGCTCAAGCATTAGAAAAGGATGGATTTCTGAGTGAAATGTGGCACAAATTTGATGCTACTTTCGACTGGGGAGATTATGATTACTTCGATTACAAAAAGTGTATTACATTTCGTCAATGGCTTATTGAGCGTCTAAAATCTCCAACAAACACCATTGTAAAACCAGTATATGATACTATGTTAGACTATGCGAATAAGGCTATTAAATATCATACTGGAATAGGTTTTGATTTCTAGAGGTGCTTTATGAAATCTACTTATAAACTATTGTCAATTCAATTAGATGGTCTGCCATTACCCAGTTGTCCTCCAAAGATTGTTTTTAGTCTAGATCTTAATTCAATTGACGATCTTAATACTAGTTTCAATTTATTTGACTACGATCACTGTATAAGGAGAGTCAATTGTTCATCGTTATTAAAAACGAATTCATTCTCTGAAATTGATGCCGTTGTTAGCAAAGTTCCTGAATGTACTAAGCTAATTTTAGTAGCAGACGAATGCTGGTATGCCAAAGTAATGAATGAGCTTTACATCAGACGTGTTTTACAAGTTTACGCATATCTTGATAAAAAATGTCCAAATCTTCAGCTTGAAATATATGTACCAAAAGATTCGACTCAAAAACTCTTTCCTATCCTGAAACAAATGAAATTTTCTTAGAATAAAAAGACGCGTTAATCTCACTGATTGACGCGTCTTTTTTTGGACTCTATAATCTATAACTTCGACAACAGCTTTTCGCCTTGTTGCAGCTTATCATGATTTACTAGTACGCCGTCATCAAGATCCAAGTCAACTGGATTTTGGGATAAGTGATCTAAGATTTGGTCATACTTAACCATTTCTGCCATTTGCTTATTCAGAGTTGAGATAGTCTTACGATACTTACTCTTAGCACTAGCTGTTGTTTCTTGATCTAATAAATTCTGGTCAACATTGATCAGGTTATTCATTGCTGGTTGCAGGTCATGAAGATAATGACGAACCATGGCAAGTTGATCTGGAGTGTAGCGGTGCAGATACATTAGAGCTTTGAAGCCTTTATTTCTACCGGAACTGAATTCCCAGTAGATTGGTCTCTTTTGATAGATCTTGGAGTGATCCTTGTAGAAATCATTGAGGAAGTAATCTCTGATGATTTGCTCGGCGTTGGTGCCTTTTTCAAATTTCTTTGAATCCAGAGTTTGAGCAATGAAGTTCATATTATCTGATAAGTGATCTGGATCAAATGTCTTAGATAAGAATTCTTTCAATCGAACAATGATATCACGATTATCTTCGAAGTATTGACGATCAGTTAAGAGAATAATGTTGTCTTGGTTAGGGATGAAAGTTTGATAATTAGAAGCATTCCAATCACCACCAGCAAATGCAAGACCATCTTTGTATAATGAATATCGACCGAATACACAACCAATGAAGTATGACAAAAATGCTTTGATATCACGGACTTGATCAGCCTTACGGACGGAGACTTCCTTATCATCTTCTTCTGGGATTAATTCATCTTGTAAGCCATAGAGATCAATGAAGATTTTATTTAACTCTTCTTCATTTGATTTAAGTTGATTGAAACGATCTGATGCTTCTTGTGACCAATTATTATAGGCTTGTTGCAAAGTTGATGCATTGGTAGTTAACAATGGACTACGTTTGAAATTCCATGATGTTTCGAAAGCATTCCAATCAAATTTGGACATTTTAATCGTAGATCTAACCAAACAAATTATATTATCTGCAATTTCAATGTTAAAAGGTATTTTTAACATATCTCCAACTAATACATTAAGAGTAGGATTTAAAAGATCTAAATAAAAAGCAGGTACTTTACTATTCATAAATCCCAATATAACTTCAATTTTTTCTTTATTATTTGGAAACATTGCCGATCCACCGCCTCCAAATATACTATTTTCCATAATTCTAAATGATGTTCTAGAACTTGTAATAGTAGACCAAGTTATGCCTTGCTTAAAATAAAAAGCGATATTTTGTGGTCTGGATTTTAAACTTCCATCAGGATTTCTATAATTTCTTAGTTCTTCACCATTGTTTTCCCAATTAACTACATTTTGAGTATTACCATACCATTTTCTATAATTTCCACCTTTACAATATGTATACCATTTAAAATTATAAGTTTCATCAAGTGCTTTTACTTTTTTACCCACTTTGTTGATGGCAACTTCATACCATAACCTTACAAATCTTTTGTTATTGCACGTATCTAAGCCTTTAACAGCAGTAATTTCAGATCCTAATTTTTGATAATCAAATGTAGACAAAGCTTGATCAGTAATCCAATAAGCAATTGGATTACCAGGAATTTTATCAAAATTAGACTGACTTACCTGATAAAGATCCTCTTGATCATTTTCTTCAACTATTTCAAGAAAAGTATTTTTCTTTCCATCTTGTGAACTATAATCAACTAATCTTTCATAACTACCTATGTAATTCCTTTTAAATTGATTTTGCAAAATAAAAGTAGCAGTTTGAACAACTTCACCGCCAATATCTTCAAAGGCACGCGTACCAAGATGAGCCATATTGATAATAGTATGTCTTTGAATTTTCACTCTTAATTTTTCAAAGTTAGCCAAAAACATCCAAGAATGCATAGTAACCATTCCAATGTAACCAATTTCTATAGTTAGTTTCATTAATTTTTCCATGAATACACTAAACAAATCAGCTTTAGTATCAGGATAATTCTTTTGAACATACTTTTTAAGTGGGGCATCCATCTTTCCTCCACCCATATATGGAGGATTGGTTACAGCGATATCATATTTATTTCTAAGCACTTTAGCTACATTTAATACTTCACTTAATTGCTCACGTTTCTTAATTGAATCAGCTAAGAGGTTTAACTGTTCAGTTTCTTTTTTTGTTTCAGTTAACTTCTCCAAATTATCAATATCGATGTCTTTATCCACCTTGATAATTGAGCCTAAATCATCACCATATCTAAATACATCTAGAACCTTCTTCAAGTCCTTTGTAGTCTTCTCTTTATCTAAACCTAAGTCAGCAATTAAATCTTGATAATCTTCAACACCATAATGAATTGCAGGCACATCATAAAGATGAACTTGATGATCTCTTCTAAATAAACGACGGTCATTTTGTCTAGCTTTCATTAACAAAGCAAAGTAAGAAAGTTGATAAGCACGCGTATCAATATCTAAGCCATAGAGGTTATTCTTAATAATTAGACTTGCTGCATCCCTGTCAGAATATCCCTGAGTTTCATAAATTTGCATGAAAACTTCAAAGGCGTAAACAAGAATATGTCCTGAACCCATTGCTGGATCCACAAATTTAATATCCGTTACATCTTTTTTAGCCAATTCATCATTAGTTTGAACTCCATTTTTCTCTGAACTTGGCATGTAATATTTCCATCCAAAATTTTCAGCAATTTCTTTTTCAGAGCGAGCATCTCCCTTACTATGAAGAATATCAATCCAATATCTTCCTAAAGAATTTTCTACCATATAACGGACAATCCAGTCTGGAGTGAATAATTGGGTTACTGGTGGAATATCATCGGTTTGATATCTCTTTTTCTTAAATGAATTTTCTTTAGGAACTGTGTTGTAATACTGATAAAGCCAACCAATAATCTGAACTTGACCTTCCTCATTTACGTCAAAGTAACTTTCCGGAATCTCATTAATCAAGTCCTGAATAACTCCGCGATCATAATGCGGCGTAAACAACAACTTCAGATAATTACGCGTCTTTTCAAAAAGACCAGGTAAAATTTCACTTAAAGCATCACATTGCTTAATAAACAACATCATATAAAGTTGATCCATCAACTCTGGCGTCTTATCAGTCAAAGCATTAGTGATTAACTCCTTTTCCTGATCTGAATAGCCACCAAGATCATCTTCAATTTCCATTGCTTCATCAACGATATCAGGTTCAGCCTTACCTTCTTCACTTGTTAACACTCTTACTCTACTTGGCAAATAATTGTTAACTTCCATGAAGCGAAGCGCAATAATCCGGTTAAACCATGTATAAGCAACTTCTTCAACGAAATCATCAAAAGCAGTCTTAGGGTCACTGTCATAATCACAATTATTCAACTCATTAACAATATCTCTGCGCCAACCAATTTGTGCACCTGTTAATGCGTTGTTTTCATTGTCATCAACGTAGTATTTCTTATCAGTGGTTGAGATCGGCAATTCATTGTTAATCTTATTGGCTGTGATGCCTAAGCCAGCTAATTTAACTTCAACCGTATCTCTTAAGTGGTGTCTTGCATTAATCGCAAACTTTTTAATTTTATTTTTGTCCATGAGATTATCTCTCCATTGTCTAAACATACCTACTAATTATAACAAGAGACTTTCATTATTTGTGTTCCTTAGCAAAAAAGACTGATTTTTCGTCAGTCTTTTTAATATTTGCTTCTTTTATTTAAAATCGACATTCAAGATATCGGTATCCTTCAATTCAGCTTTTAATTTAGCTCTCAATTGTTCAAGATACTTATCGATATCTTCTTCACTTTCAATCTTCCAAGATCCTTCAGTAACTAAATCATTAATGTTTTTAAAGGTTGTTCTCTTTGGTTTAACAACTGGTTCAGTTGGTTGCGGTGCAATTGGAGTTACTGATGGTTTAGTATCCTCATCATTCTGAGCAGGTTTAGCAGGAATTGGTTGAGTGTTTTGCGTAGGTCTCTCTGCTAATTCACGACTAACTTCGGAGATCCGCTCTTTTAATTCACGATTAATACCGTTGATCTTACTCTTTAACCCAATTAAGTTTAAGTAGGCATCCCCATCATTACTCTCGCTATAGCCTTGTGCTTGAGCTGATAAAGAATTAAATTTATTATCGATCTCGTCATTTAACAACTTGGTTTCTTTTTCTGGGAAGCCAGTCTCCGTTACTTGTTGCTTAAAGACTTGCGTATTTTCCTTAATCTGCGCATCAATTTCGTCATATGCTTTTTGCATATCATCGTTATAACGCTCTGCAAAGGCAGAATTTAATTCACTCAACTTTGGAATTGATTTATTAAATTCATCCATTGCCAAGTATTTATCAAGATCGTTAGCTATATCTTTTAGCTCATTATCATTGACAAAGCCCTTCGCATGATTGAAGCGATCAAGGTAATCATGTGATCTATTCCAGATTCTCTCTTGGCTGCTCTGTCCTTCAACATCGCCGTAGAACTGCAAGATAGATCGATCATCTATGTCATCACGCCAATCTTCAAAGTCATCTAAATGATCTGAAATAACTTGGAAGACACGATCACTATCATCAACTTTAGTAATTCGGCTTAATTCGTTAATTCCTTTTTGCAATAATTCATAGCCTGGATATGGTGTATTGAAGTTATACTTTTGTGTCTTAAGTAAATTCTCCAGAATGTTTACCGCTACCGCAGTCTTCTTTTGAATTTCATCAGCCATTTGCTCAGAAGTTGCATCCTCAGACAAATTCAATTGTGCTTCAAGAACATCGCTAACGAATTCACGCGCATCTCTCTTTTCACGCATTGAAATTTCTCTAACTGGCTTAATCGTCAATTTAGAGATATTGTTTTTACTAATGAAGTAACGCTGAACTGTCTTGGGATCTTGATGAGCATCATTCAAAGAAATTTGTGAATTATTGAAGTAAAGCTTCAATCTTCCGTCAGCAAAGGCCTCAGCAACCATCCATGCAACATCGATTTGCTTATAACCGTATGGGATATTGTTAAAGTGACTAACCACACTAGCAAAGGAAACATTGTTCATTGAGCCTGCTTGAACGCCAACGTAGTTAACTACTTCATCAACAGCGTGGGCATTTTCCTTAAATAAGGTAACATCACTCTTACCCTTTAAGATATCAAGTACATCTTGATCAGATTTAACTGAAGCTAAGTATTGCAAGTTGCGGTAACTGTTATCAATGATCTCTTTCTTAGCTTGTTCTAAACGAGCTTCAAAGTTACTGCCTTTAGTAAGAACATCATCTAAGACGTAAATATCCGCATCAATTAACCCATCCTTAAGCAACTTCTGTGTAGCTTTTTCAACCTGAATTTCTTCCGCATGGCGACTTGTTGCAATTAAGGTCTTCTTTGTATCAGAATGACTCTCAGGTTTCTGCATGAATTCATTAACTTTTTCGATTTCTCGATAGTTTTCAATATAACGATCATCATCTTTCAAGACAATGATAATATGCTTACCATCACTGGCTTGTTGTTTAAAGTCAATATCACGATAACTGCCCTCAAGTAATGGTGACACAATCTGGATATTGAGGTCATTACGTAATGGATTAAGCCCCATATCATCAATATACATGTTAAATTCAAAGATATATTGATTCTTCATCTTTGGATACGTGTACTTAGAATCAATCAACCCTGAAGTAAATAAGTAGGCACCAATATCACGCGCAACGCGGCGGTCATCGACTTCAATCGCATTAATTGCTTCGTTAACTTCTTGTTCAGAGTCGGTCAAGAATTCATAAGTGTCCATCTTCTTTTGGATGTAGTTCTGTCTAAGCAAAACGTGAAGGGCATCTTTAACCTTAGCAGTCAATGCTTGACGATCTTCGTTAATATCATCTAAGAGCAGCGTTACGATGTTTTCTAAAGTTGATGGATAATTATCAACATAACGAACCATGAATAAGACGGCTAAAACTTGAATATTAAAGCCGTAATCACCATGATCACCGTTAACATATTTATCGCCAATTGCCTTATCAAATACAACTTGGTGGTCATGACTAAGGAATTCTTTCATCCCAATGAAGAAGGCAGAGAAGGGTACTAACTTACCCAAATTATCATTCTCATATCTTCTAGTAGCTTCTTGGAATGTTGCAAGCATTGAACGCTCACCATCAGACATGTGACTCCCGTTTGCACCCTTTTTACGAACTGCAGACAAGACATCCTTTAATAAACCGAATTGATATGGCACAAATGGGTAATTATCAACGAAAGATTGCGCACTTTCATATTTTTCACGCTTAATCGCATCACTAAAGTTAATCTTATTATTGATGCTGTATTCCTTCTGCGTGAATAAATCTTCTAGTTCTTCCTTAGCTAATGGAGTCTTAGCAAGCAAACGTTTACGAATAACTTCATCAGCGTTAGCAGAACTCATCGTAATTAAAGTATTGAAACGACCTTGAATCTTAGAAAAGTCACGCTCGTGCTTGGAGAAATTACCAGTAACTTCATCCATTTGCTGCTGCGAAGTTACGACAACCCACGCGCGGCCTTGGCATTGAACACCCAATTGTTCAACAATCGTTTGCAAGTTAAGCATACGATTATCATCGTCACCAATGAATTGACCTACTTCATCAGCTAGGAAGACGATGTGGTGATCGTTACCTTTTTTATCAAGATAATCCTTCACTAAACTGGCAAAGCCAATAGCATCAATACTGAACTTCTTACTTTGCAAGCCATCAACATAATTCTTAGCATCCACTTCATTTAAGGCACCACTATTAATAAGCGCATTTTGAATACGAGTGGTCATAATGGCATAGTTTCTGCGAGTAGCTTCCCAAGTTGAATTATGTTTGATATCAAGTTTCTGGAAAGCTTCCTTAAAGGCTTCATACTTACCTGCATTATCAAGCCAGCGTTCCATATCCGCAATTTCCGCAATCGGTGAGTAACCTAATTGTTCATTGAAAACCTTAAGAAAAACATTAAGGATCGCGTTACTATCATTAGCCGCATTAGAATCAGCTTTTGAATCAATGTTAAACAAAGCCACATCTGTTGGGACACTAGTTGCCTGGTTAATAGAATCAGCTAAATGGTCATCATCAAACTTGCCGTCTTCCAAGAAATAATCAATTGCCTTACGACCAGCAACTGTATCATTTTCTAATAAATAGGAAAGAATCTTTAAGAAGTGAGATTTACCGGAACCGAAGAACCCACTAATCCATGCACCCATCTCATCAGTTGGATTATTAATACTCTTGTCATAAGCATCAAAAAATCTGGTGAAATTATTCTTCAACTCGTTAGTTACAACATATTCTTCTAATTCTTGTTTCTTGATTGCTTCACTGTCTTGACCAATCTTAATAACACCGCGGATATCACGGTTGATATCTTTTTGGAAGATGTCTTTAATTTGTGTCATATCTATATTCCTTAATCTACTCTAAATGCTCTGTAATAATTTTGATCTTTTACTTCACCGAAGGCTCTTAGGCTCATTTCATCATAATTGCCTGGATAGAACATTACAACGGGATTTTTATCCAAAACTTGATGCATCGTGTTAAGAATCTTATGTGCTCTAATAATCGGATAAACTTTGCCCAGTCCGTCTAAGAAAATAATACATTGCTCTGGCAATCTTGACTGGATATATTGAACAATCAAATTATTATTTTCGCTCATTTCAAGAATATTGTTGATTTGTTCAATCAGTACATCAAAGCCTTGCTTTTTTTCAATATTTTCAAGAATGGGAATGGGATCTGCACCAGTATATTCTTCTTGCTCTCTGAGTAACTTCATCATGACATCATAAATATCAAAAACACGCAAATTCACTCTGGAGGCTAAAGGACTGTCACTTATTTTGGCAATTTGCTTGTGCACTTCCAGCTCTTGGTCAGCTGGATAATCAAAGATCCAATAGCCGACTTCATTGGATAATCCTTCATTATGTTGAAACTTAGGATCAACCATTTTTTCCTTCAGATGGCTGAATCTAAGATTGATATCTTCAGTCATTATATTCCTCCTAAAGCAGCCAATTCATAATCTAACTTGGCATTTTTCATAATTAAGGCTACTTGTGTGTCAATTAATGGGTAAAGCAATTTATCTTCTTTTTTATTTTCGGGATTGATTTCCATTAACCCAGCGTCCCGCAAAAAAGTTTTGAGCGCACCCTTAAGCCGCTTAAACGTATTCAAGGACCATTTTGCTATTTCAGGACTTTCGATTCGCTTTTGATTAAGAAATGCTTCAACTTCGTAATCCTGCAAAGTAGTTTCGTGCATCGTAACTTTTGGCCGATAAACGTCATAGACAAATTCATCAAGAATCCGACTCGTTAACATCACTGAAATTAATGAAACCAATTTTTGATTAGTAGTATTTAGATGCGAAAAAGCATCGATCATTGGCTCAGGTAAGGCTGTTATCCTGATAGCTAGGTTTCTTGAACAGCGCTTAGCACGCGCTTTTGTCGACATTTGAAAAATATTTTCGTCATCACTAAGTTTCTTTATTTCATTAACACTCTTGCCAGATTGATAAAGTTGAATAAATTGCGTAAATTCTGGCAACCAAATTGCATATGAAGCAATCCCACCATTATAATTGTGTGACATGATTTTTCCCCATTTTCGTTAATTGCTTACACGTTTATATCAACATGTAATTCTACCTTATTTATTATATATGTTGTTTTATAATAGAAAAGAGAATTATAGTTTTTTCTGTGACTCCTTATCTGACTACATACAAACAAGAAAAGCCCCGGAAGCACATAACTTTCGAGGCTTATTTAACTTAATTTTATCTAGAGGGAGAGAAATTATTATTTAATTAAGCTATTCTTCAAAGCCATTATTATCACTTAACTTGCGATACCAATGGCCCGACTTTTTAAGAGTTTTAATTTGAGTATGAATATTATCACGAATTAACCCATAACGGTTACGATAGGCATTCATCCATGACCAGCAATCAATCCCAGTCCATACAAAGTAGCCGTGACAATTCGATCCTGCTTCAATACCCTTATGTAGTTCTAATAGGTGGTCCTTGATAAACTTGATTCGATACTCATCTTGAACCACGCCATCTTTGATAAAGCGTTCTTCGCGGGAGACACCCATTCCGTTTTCTGAGACAAACCAATCAATATTGCCATAATTATCGCGAATATTGATCGCAATGTCATACAAAGTTTTAGGATAAATCTCCCAGCCCTTATCTACATTCATTACCCGACCTGGCATCTCATAATTATCAAAGTAAATATCCGGCATCCAGTCCTGTAAACTCTTAGGAGAAACTTGCGGTGCCTGTACTCTTTCAGGATGGTAAAAGTTAACGCCAAGTTCATCAATTGTATTTTGCTTGATCAAACTAAGTTCATCATCTGTTGCATCCCACAACACACCAGCATCAGTCAAAACATCCACTAATTCTTTGTGATAATGTCCCAAGATAGCTGGATCAAGGAACATATTATTGTCCCAAAGGTTGGCAAAACGGGCAGCTACTAAATCAGCTTCATTTTCTGATGCAGGATAAGCAGGTGTCAAATTTAGGATAATGCCAATCTTGTTCTTGCCATCAGCAAAACGCTCATGAAACTTCTTAATCGCTTTAGCTGATGCCAAGTTAATGTTATAGGCAACTTGTACCGCTAGCGGGCCATCGACTTTCAATGGATAATGGAACTTATACAGATAACCACCATCAATAATTACTTTAGGCTCATTAAAAGTGAACCAGTGCTGAACACGGTCACCAAACAACTCAAAACACTTGTCAGCATACTTAGCATAAAGGTCAGTGACATGCTTTGATTCAAATCCACCATATTTCTTCTGCAATTCAATTGGCATATCGAAGTGGCACAAGTTAATGTATGGTGTAATGCCATCTTTAATCATTTCATCGATGACATTATTGTAAAAATCGACCGCATCCTGATTAACAGTTGCTTTTTCAAAATCATCAATCAAACGTGACCACTGAATCGAGGTTCTAAGGTTTTTGATTCCTGCTTCACGCATTAACTTTAAGTCTGACTTATAGTCATTATAAAAGTTTGATGCAGTATCAGGACCTACACCAT
The DNA here is from genome assembly GCF_002553955.1 of Lactobacillus sp. UMNPBX12. NCBI lineage: Bacteria > Bacillati > Bacillota > Bacilli > Lactobacillales > Lactobacillaceae > Lactobacillus > Lactobacillus sp. UMNPBX12. The sequence continues at coordinate 50,811 of NZ_PCYY01000004.1, read as the reverse complement.
TATAGAAAGCTTCAGGATCGATTGAGTACCAATAGTCAAAAACGTTTTGGTGCTTTTTCTTAAAGCAACCCTCGGACTGTGGCCCAGAAGTCGCCGCACCCCAAGCAAAATCTTTTGGAAATTTAATCATATTTTTTGCACTTTCGTTTTTTACGTAATCTATTTTGTTAATTTTTCTTTTTCCTTTTCAATTAAAAGATTATAAGTATGACACACACATGCCGCTATTACTCCAGGCATTATTAATACAGCTATCACTGCATTTTTGATAAAAAGTAAAGTAATTGTAACTAATAATGTAATTGTAGTAATCGTTATTTGTGGACAATGAAATAACATGAATAAAGCTTTTAAGTAATAGTTTTTAGTATTCATCGCCTGTTCTTTTGCCTTCACTAAAGTTAATTCAACTATGTAAGTTAATAGAATAATTGTCCAAATTGCAATTATCCAAAAACAAAGACTAATTACAACATTATTAGCTCTTGTCCTAACAACTATAACTGCCAAAGCTATCCATAAAGAAATCATAAAAGCAGCGATAATAGACAGTATCTTAGATCCTTTTAATTCAAAATGATTATCATATTTAAATTTTTGATGAAGATCACGGTCTTTAGGATCCGTAGCATAATAAAGAATGACACTTGAAATTGCATCTGTAAGTCCATAAACGATAAATTTTTTAATCAAAACCCACCAAAATTTTATAGACATCATTACACATAAATAAAACCATTGAACCGCTTTAATTGTTCGACTACGCAAAATTAATCATTCATTTCTATTTTTATTTAACAGCACCAGCTACACCATTGTAAATGTACTTTTGACAAGTCAAAAACAAGATTAGGATTGGTAACATAACAATAATTACGCCTGCAAGGATTACTGGCCAATTAGTACCATAAGGGCCTTTGAACGCATACAAGGCAGTTGAAATTACTTTCAAACTATCATCTGGCATGTAAAGTAATGGGTTGTAAAAGTCATTGTAAATACCCACACCAGAAATAATTAAAATTGTTACAATCGGTGCTTTAAGCAACGGTAAGATAACTTTACGGAAGATTTGGAAGTATGTTGCACCTTCTAGATAAGCTGCTTCATCTAATGAATAAGGAATCTCATTTAAGTACTGTAAGAAAATATAAATAGACATTGCATCAGTACCTAAATTCAAAATAATAACTGACCAAATAGTGTCAAACAAGCCAAGTTTATTAATAATCTGGAAAGTAGCAACCTGACTAGCAATAGCTGGAATTAACATTGCCACAAGGAACAAAGCCATAATTGGCTTTTTCAAAGCAAAATCAAATCGATTAACAGCATATGCAAACATTGCTCCCAAGATGATTTTACCTGCCATTGATACAACTAAGATAAATGCCGTGTTCTTAAAACCTTCAAGCATATCTCCATCAACAAAGGCAGTCTTATAATTAACTAAGCTCCAAGTTTTAGGCAAATCAAACACGCCACCGTTTAAGAATTCTGCTTGAGTCTTAAATGAACCTAAAAATACAACAACAATTGGAATTAATGCCCCTAAAGCCACCAAGATCAAGATAAGATATTTCAAGATCTTAAAGAAAATATCATGTCCAGAATAACGTTTATGATGTCCTGTGGATTGCTTTGGCTTTTTAGCTGTTTCATCAATAATTTCTGAGGCATACTCTTTTTCTAACCTATTTTGATTTTGATTCATGTTAATCCCTCTCTCTTGTTGCTAATTTCTGAACAGCAGTAACAACTAAGATAATAACTAACAAGATAATTGCCATCGCTGAGGCTAATCCTAGTTTATTAAACTTAAAGGCAGTATTAATAGTTTGAATAACAAACGTTGAAGTACCGTTAGCACCACCAGTCATAATATATGGTGTATCGAATGCGCTCAATGAACCGCTAACACTCAAAATTACATTAACTAGGAAAATAGTTTGAATGGCTGGAAACATAATATATTTAAATTGTTGCCATTTGTTAGCGCCATCCATTTCGGCTGCTTCATAAATTTCAGGATCTACTGATTGAATAGCACCAAAGAATAATAAGAAGTTATAACCTGTATACCGCCATAATGAAGTCAACGCGATAGCCCAATTATTAGTTGAACGATTACCCATCCAAAGCTTAATCCAACTATTTAAACCAAAGAACTTCATAATTGTATCTAAAGTACCATTCTGCTTATAGAAGTACAGGAAGATAAAGCCAATAGCAACACCGTTAATCAAGTATGGGAAGAAAATTAATCCTTTCCATAAATTTGGAAACTTAACTTTAAATGACAGCATTACTGCAAGTAGCATAGCTAACGATAATTGCAAAATTGATACTGCAAAGTAATAGAAACTTACTTTAAATACTTGAACATATTGTGGATTAGTTAACACTGTTTTATAGTTTTCTAGTCCTACAAAATCACTATGTGCACTAATTCCATCCCAATTAGTTACCGAATACTGTATCATTTTTACTAAAGGTAAATATGAAAATACTAATAGTAAAGTAACTGGAATAATCGTAAACATTACGATAACAAGTTTCTTTTGCAGACGATAATTTGTCCTAAACTTTTCTATTGCACCTTTCATAAAACATGCTCCTTAATAAAATACTGGGATCAAACTCAATTGATTCCAGCATTTTTTAATAATTATTTAACGTTTTTAGCAACTGCTTTGTTCCATCTACTATTCATATCATTCATAATTGATTCAAAGCTTTCCTTGTTGTTACCAACGCCGGCATCAATAATCTTTTGTTTGTAATCTTCAGTAGTTTGGAAGCCGACTTCGGCATCGTTGTTAACCTTTTGAAGCAAGTCTTCCTCACCCTTAGGAGCTTGAGTGTTTTGAACTAATTTAACATCGTTTTTCTTCAATGAATCAAAAATTGCTGGCATTTGCTTGCCTTTAGGAGTTGGAATAGCACCACAGTCCTTAGCATAATCTGACTTATTAACTAACCAATCAACAAATTCTCTAGCTGCCTTCTTGTGCTTACTGTGTTTACTAATTGCATAACAATAGTCTGCACCGATAGTTACCATTTGTTGACCACTCTTTGGTGTCATCGGAAATGCTTCAAATTTAATGTTATTAGCATTTTTCTTATTCTTTTGTTGAATTTGTAGAACAGCAAATGAACCTAGTTCCATGGCACCAATCTTGTTGTCAGCCATGTCTTGCTTACATTGTTCCCAGTCTGAAGTGGTTGGGTCACCTTCAACTAACTTATCTTTACATGCAGTATAAAGAATGTTGTAAATGGTGTTCATTGGCTTTCCCTTAGCAAATGGGCTCTTCATTTTCATCATTTCATTTAAGTAGTTTGGATCACCAGCCGCTGCAGAGACTTGATAGTCCCAGTTAGACAAAGCCCAGCCTGAGTGATAGTTGGTGTACAGTGGTGTGACTCCTTTTTCTTTAGCCTTAATTGCTTTCAAAGCAGCAATAAATTTTTCTGGGGTTTTAGGAAAAGTCTTATAACCAGCTTTTCTGAAGACTTCCATATTTACCACCATGCCTTGACCATTCATATCAGAAGGAAGGCCGTAAACCGTACCATGATATTGCTTGGCATTGACACCGTAATATTTCTTAGATAATGTACTTAATTTCCCAAATGGCTCAACAAAATGAGAGTAGTCCTTAGCATTTACCGAATCTGGAAGCATGAATACATCCCCATAATTATTTGAATTCATGCGCGTCTTCATATTAGTGGCATAATCACTCAATGCTTGAACTTTAACTTCAATATTAGGGTGAGTCTTTTGGAATTCTTTTACGTAGCGATCCCAAGTACCATCTTGTTTAAAGTCAGTCTTGTGGTTAATAAAAGTAATCGTTTCTTTCTTACCATTATTTGAACATCCTGTAAGACCAACTGCAACAGCAGTGATAGCTGTCAATGAAGCAACACCAGTACGTACTGCCTTAATTTTTCCTCTATTCATAATCTAAACTCCTCATAAAATCATCCAGCTCTTTAAAAGCGCTTTCATTACTTGACACTTATAATATAAATCTTTGAAATCAAAAGTAAATACCTTGATTAGTGTATGTAAAGTCTTTAACTTAACAAGAACCTTATTACGTGTTTACTTTTACCTAATGCAAGGCTTATTCTAATGATGAAAGCGAATACAAAGTAAATTATGTTGATTATGGAGAATAAAATGGTAAACGTAAACAATTTTAAAGACTATTTAGGTCTTGGTAAAAAACCAAAAGATTTTGATGAATTTTGGAATAAAGGAAAAAAAGAAGTAGATAAATTAGGTAATACTTATGAGTTGAAACAAGTGAACCTCCCTTCTCATGTCGCTAATTTTTATCATCTATACTTCAAAGGAATTAGTGGTGCTCGAGTCCATGCTCAACTCGTAACTCCAAAAAAGATAGAAGGAAAACATCCTGGCGTTCTCCTATTTCATGGTTATCACTGCGACAGTGGTGATTTTCAAGATAAGGTTGGCTGGGCCGCTGAAGGTTTTGTTTCCTTAGCACTTGACTGCCGCGGGCAAGGTGGATTGTCAGAAGATAATGTTCCTGTCAAAGGTGATATCTTACAAGGATTAATCATCAGAGGCGTCGAAGAATGGGATCCTAAAAAACTTTACTACTATCGTCAATTTCTTGATCTCTATCAAGCAGCGCACATTTTAATGTCAATGGAACACGTTGATGAAAAGAAGATCTGGTGCCAGGGTGCTTCACAAGGTGGTGGTCTTTCAATTGCCTGCGCTGGTCTGGTACCAGAAATTTACAAAGTTCAAGTTGCCTATCCTTTCCTGTCAGACTATCGCAAAGCATACCAATATGGTCCTGACACTGCATTTAGTGAGCTAAGCTACTGGTTTAAGTATCGCGATCCTCTTCATAAGAAGGAAAAGGATTTCTTTAACCTATTAGATTACATCGATATTAAATATTTAGCAGAAAATATTAAGGCTCAAGTTATATGGGAAATCGGTGGTAGCGATCAATTAGTGCCGCCAGAAACACAAATGGCCGCATACAATCGGATTAAATCAAAGAAGCAACTTTATGTTGAACCTGAATACGGTCACGAGTATCTTCCACACTTGGGTGATGAAACAAGGAGTTTTTTCATTGAGTAATTTAATTTATATCAACAAAGAAAAGTTGGAATTTCATTTAACAAACGGTTGCATTTCTTATATTTTTCGGGTGATGCCTAAAATAAAGCAACTTGAATCGATTTATTTTGGTAAAGCCGTTCACGTCAGAGAAGATTTGTCTAATTTAGACGAATATGAGCCAGGATCTGGTTGTCAGCTCTTTGCCCAAACAGGAATTGCTTCTCTTGAACATAGACGGCAAGAATATCCTACTTATGGCACAACTGATTTTAGAAAGCCTGCTTTTGAAATCAAATATGATGACGGAGATAAGATCAGCAATTTTCAATATTACAGCTATCAAATATTAAATGGAGCGCCATACTATGATGAGCTTCCTCATGTTCGTTATGCCGACGATGATGCCAAAACTTTAGTTATCTTGCTTAAAGACGAGTATAGCGAGCTAAAATTAAAGCTTAACTACACAATCTTTGCCGATCTAGATATTATCGTTAGAAATGCTGAGTTCTTTAATCCTGGTAAAAATAGTTATCACCTGTTGTCCGCAAAGAGTGCCAGCTTTGATTTGTCAACTGCCAATTATGATCTAATTACATTAAATGGTGCTTGGGCACGTGAACGTCACGTCAACCGCACGCCACTGCGTCCTGGCATTCAAGAGATCGGCTCTGTCCGTGGTACTACTGGTCACATTCATGATCCTTTCATTGCTTTAGCTGACAAAAATACTAGTCAAAATCAAGGCAATGTTATTGGAATGACCCTAATGTATTCGGGCAATCATCAAGAAACAATTGATGTTAACGCTTATGGTGTAACTCGTGTAATGACTGGAATTAGTGATGCCGACTTTGACTGGATTTTGGAGCCGATGTCTAACTTCGTTACCCCACAAGCCGTACTTAGCTTTTCAGATCAAGGCTTTAATGGATTAAGTCACAATTATCATGATTTAATTCGTGAACATATTCTTAATCAGCACTGGCAAAAACCTGAGCGTCCTGTCTTGATCAACAACTGGGAAGCTACCTACTATGATTTTGATGAGAAAAAACTGGTCAACTTAGCCAAAGAAGCTAAAGATATTGGCTGTGACCTCTTTGTCTTAGATGATGGCTGGTTTGGTCACCGCACAAGTGATGCTGGCTCGATGGGTGACTGGGAAGTGGACAAAAAGAAATTGCCACAAGGATTGGATCATTTAGTTCAAAAAATTCATGATTTAGACATGAAATTCGGGCTATGGTTTGAGCCAGAAGCTTTATCAATGGATACCAAACTATATCAAGAGCATCCTTCTTGGCTTCTAGGCAATAGTAAAAAACATCTGTCACAAGGTCGAAATCAATACTTAGTCGATTTCACTAATCCAGCCGCAGTTAACTTTTTATTTAAAAAGATCAGCAAAATTATTGACCAAATTCATCCTGACTACATTAAGTGGGATATGAATCGCAATATTACTGAACCCTATTCAAATTATTTACCCAAAGATCAACAAGGCGAGGTCTTTCATCGCTATATCTTAGGTGTCTACAAACTTTATCAACTACTAACGGACAAATATCCTAAGATTTTGTTTGAATCCTGTGCGGGCGGTGGTGGTCGCTATGACTTAGCTATGTTTTACTACGCCCCACAAGCTTGGACCAGTGATGACACAGATGCCAATGAACGCTGGCAAATTCAAACCGGTACCTCTTATGTTTATCCACCTGCTGTGATGGGAGCTCATGTATCAATTGTGCCAAATCACCAAACAGGCCGTGTCACTCCACTACATTCACGCGTTAACATTGCTATGTTTGGGACTTACGGCTACGAATTTGACCTAACCAAGTTAACCCAGAAAGAAAAAGACGAGTTAAAGAAAGGAACTGAGCAATTCCATCATTTCCACGACTTAATCTTCAACGGTGACTTCTACCGCTTAGAGCCGAGCCATCCTGGACATGGTGCCTGGGAAGTAAATTCTAAGGATAAAAAGCATGCGGTTATCTGTTATTACTATGGCTTAAGTGAACCGAATAATGGATATTACCACGTTAAACTTGCTGGTCTTGATCCAAATCAGCTTTATGAAATTAATGGTCAGCGCAAATTATTTGGTGACGAATTAATGAATATTGGCTTACCGCTAACTGAAGATTATCGCGGACGTGAAGCTGAATATTGGTCAAAGCAAAGAGTTGATTTTGATACTAAGATTTTTGAACTAAAAGCAATTAATGATTAACGAATGAGAATGGAGAAATAAAAATGGTTAAAGTAGATTTGGATCACGTTTATAAGATGTACAAAGGTAACGACAAATACTCTGTTTCAGACTTCAATTTACACATTGATGATCAAGAATTCATCGTCTTTGTCGGGCCATCTGGTTGTGGTAAGTCAACTACCTTGAGAATGATCGCTGGACTTGAAGATATTTCAAAAGGTACTTTGAAGATCGGCGGCAAAGTTATGAATGATGTTGCGCCAAAGAACCGTGACATTGCCATGGTTTTCCAGAACTACGCCCTATATCCTCACATGACTGTTTACGACAACATGGCCTTTGGGTTGAAACTGCGTCATACTGATAAAGCAGAAATTGATAAGAAGGTCCAAAGAGCCGCAGAAATCTTGGGCTTGAAGCAATATCTGAAGCGTAAGCCTGCTGCCCTTTCTGGTGGTCAACGTCAGCGTGTAGCCTTGGGACGTGCGATTGTGCGGGATGCGCCAATCTTTTTGATGGACGAGCCTTTGTCAAACTTGGATGCTAAGTTGCGTGTTACCATGCGTGCTGAAATTGCTAAATTGCACCAACAATTGAAGACCACCACGATCTACGTAACCCACGACCAAACCGAAGCGATGACCTTAGCTGACAGAATCGTTGTCATCAAGGATGGTGTTCAACAGCAAGTCGGCACTCCAATGGAAGTATACAACCACCCAGCAAATAAGTTTGTTGCCGGATTTATCGGTTCACCTGCCATGAACTTCTTTAACGTAACTTTGAAAGATGGGAAGATCATTGATGAAGACCACCATGACTTCGAAATCCCAGTTCCAGAAGGTAAACTCAAGATCCTAAAGGATAAGGGCTATGATGGCAAGAAGTTAATCTTCGGTATTCGTCCAGAAGACGTGCATACTGAAGAGGTCTTCTTACAAAGTTTCCCTGAACAAGTAGTAACTGCTAAGGTTGTTGTTTCCGAGCTGTTAGGTGCAGAAACCCAGCTTTACTGCAAGGTGGGTGACACTGACTTAGTATCCAAGGTTGATGCTCGTGACTTCACTAAACCTGGTGCTACTGTTCAAATGGGCTTCGAAATGAACAAGGCTCACTTCTTTGATCCAGAAACCACCATGACTTTAGATAACTAATTAATTACTTGCTTTCCCTCTAAATCAAAACAATCCAAAAAATGCGATAGTACCATAATTGTTGGTGCTATCGCATTTTAGCTTTATCTAAAAACTAGCTTTGCTTTAAAAAGCTTTCCAGCTGATCATCTGAAAAAGTATTGCCATACTTCTGCTTAAGGTGTTGCAAGATACCTTGATTCGTTTCCCCATAGTCCTTTAAGACCGAGATCAGATCAAAGATTCCAGTGATCAAGCCTTCTTTTCTGCCTTCTTCCATGCCTTTTTTACGGCCCTCTTCTAAGCCCTTCTCCATGCCTAGCTGCTTAGCAGCCTCTGCTACTTCTTCCGTGTTCATAACGTGCTTCCTCCATTCTACTGTTTTACGATAGCTATCCATCGACTTCTTGATATACTTGATGAATTTGCCATTCGAGGTTGGCTTGCCCTCGATCATTCGGTAAAGGTCATTAAGACCTGGGCGAATTTTTCCTTTCGTGCCCTTTGTGTTTAAGTATATTATCTCAGATCCATCGTTTAGTTCAACTGTTGGATCTTCTCTAGCCGTATAAACAAAACTGTATCGTTTAAGCCCTTTACCTTTAGGGTCAAACGGCAGAATGAAAATCACATAGGCAGCAGTTAGATTTTCATACTCCTCCCCTTGACGTAAAAAGCCATCTTCCATCATCTTGAACAAGTAATACCTTGCTCGCTTATCCATGTCTTCTTTGCGTGCTACCTGCATTTCCATGTCATAGCGTCTTCCTTGCTCATCCTTGACTAAAACATCTAACACAGAGAATTTTTCATTCGTGTTCAAAGCAATTCTCTCCTGTGTACTGACATTTAGAATCTGGATGTCCAGTTCGGGGAAAACCTCCTGTAACAACATGCGGCAGGCGACTGGATCCTTCATGACATTCTGAAACATCAGATCATCGGTGAAACCCAATGCTTCAGACACGTTTAGCTCTTTCTCTTTGCTCATGCAAAGCCCTCCTAAAAATAGTTTGAGGATATTTACCCTCTACTATTTATTACGCAAAAAAGGGCTAATATTTTTTGGAAAGTTGAATTTTTTACAAAAAAGCCAGCGAATTGATATCGCTGGTTTTCTATCACTTTATTCTTCTGTTAGCAATAATGCTTGCCAAGGCTTTCTTGCTAGATGGAATTTATGGTCATTAGTAATCTCTTGATCAAAATCTTCAATGGTTTCATCGAGGTCAATCTAATTTTTACTATTTCTCTTTTTTAAGAAAGCCAGATTTATATAGCTTTTCGTAAAGATCTACCATTTCTCCAGCTAAATCTCTAAATGTAATAGCATTCATCAAGTGGTCTTGTGAGTGTACTACCAACAAAGTGACGTGCATATGGTCGCCTTGTGCTTCCTTGGTTAACATGCTGGTTTGAGAATTATGTGCTTCAAGTAAGGACTTGTCGCTTTCCTTCAACTTCGTACGAGCACCCTCAATATCGCCCTTTTTAGCCAAGCGAATTGCTTCAAACGCTAAACTTTTAGCATTACCACCATTTGCAATTAAACCCATAGCGGCCATTAAAGTTTCTTGTTCTTTTTGTTCTGGAGTTTTCTTTTCTTCTGCCATAAAATCTGTCTCACTTTCCTTAGCTATTTTAGCTAATTAATTATTCACCTTTGATCAATTTTTCTGCTTGAGCTAAAACGTTAGCACCATTCATCATGCCGTAGTCTTGCATGTTAATAACGTCCAAAGGAATGTCCTTACCATCTTTGCCCTTGCCTTTAACCTTGTTTTCGAAGTCACCCTTCATGTAGCTTACTTGAGGCCCAAGAAGTACACAGTCGATTTGTTGTTGTGACATCTTGTCGTCTGCTTCTGAAGCTGGGCAAGCAAAAATCTCAGCGTCAATGCCTTGTTCCTTAGCAGCAGCTTGCATCTTAGTTACCAAAAGTGAAGTACTCATACCTGCACTACAATTTAACATAATAGTTTGTTCAGCCATAATATAAAATCCTCATGAATTTTAATTCTTTATTTACGTATTTTCCAGATACTTGGCTATTATTTATTTTTTGTCTGCATTGCCAGCCACTCAAACAAACTGACCTCTTTATTATTTTCTATTACTGGCATGCCATCAAAATCATTTTTACAGTCATCATTGAAAACAGGTATCCAAGCAAAATGGCCCAAATATTCATACGGATTACCATCTTTGTCTTTGAACATACCATGCATATCAACAATTTTATTCCAAAAAGTGAAATGTAAATTCTTAGCCCCAGCCTTTTTCAAACGGCGATAAGTCGGCAAAACATATTCTTCAGGAATAACAATTGGATCATTCTTGGCATGAACAAACCACAGCGGAATATCCTTAAGAGTATCAATTTCTTGATCTGAAATTGACTTATCATATAAGGCCTCGCAAATCGGAAATCCTGCTGTAAAGAAATCTGGGTAATCAATCAACATTCTAAGAGTCATAAAACCACCATTGGAATCTCCACCAATATAAATTCGATCCATGTCAATTCCTTCTGAGTTATTGGCAATAAACTTTTTAATTACTTTCATCAAAGATTCAACATAAATAGATTGTCCGGATTTACCCATTTGCTCTTGACCATCATTCATCCAGACTGTTGGACACTGTGGCACTAAGACATATGCTCCATCAAAAATATCTTGAATATGTTTTTCAGTTAAAGCCGTAACTTTATTCCCAGAATACGCTATTGGCAAATCTTGTCCACCTTCACCAGCACCATGTAAAAATACAATTAATGGTTTCTTGCTTCCTTTACGTTGTGGAATGAAGTAGCCATAATTCAATTCATTTTTATCATTAAATTTAACTTGAACAAAGCGACTTTTTGCATCATTAAAAGTTTCAGCGCAATGATCAAATACCAAGCCTGATAAAATTCCATTTTCTGTTTGAATATCTGCTGTTTGAGTAATCATATAATCATGGACAGTATAGTATTCTAACATCCCCGGTGTTGAAAAATCAGCACTAATAGCCGAACTTAGATTTACTAAAGGGCCATAATTAAGAGAAAGTGTAATAAAATTGCCTTCTTTTAATCGATTTCCTCTTATATCCGATGGATAGACTTCTTTAATTGATCGGTATCCCTTTTGTTCAATTAATGTAGAATTGGGATCCATTCTATGCAGCGGTTTTTTGACCAATTCACCATTTTTATCACAGATTTGTACATAAACAAAAAATTGATTCTTGTTGAGCGACTTAAAAGTTATCCTCCGATTAAGGGGCAAAATAATTTTAGTCACATATGGTCCAAAATCAGTTATCTCAATTTTTTGATAATAAATTCTACCCATAATAGTTTTCCTTCTATTTCTCAATAATCACCAATTCGTCCTCAATTACTGGCAATAAACACAAAGTGTTCTCTTTAATTCTACCCGTTAAAATTCTTTGGCTATTCAAATCAATTACTCTGCATTTTTTAACCTTTATTCCTAATTCATCAAAATTAATGATTCCTGCTGTTGGTAAATAAATAAAAAGATATTTTTCATTCTCGGCTGCTCGAATAGTTTTATTGCTTTTAACTGGTTCATTAATTGGAGTTAAGCCACTCTTCGCGTACTGCATGATGAAATTCTTCAAGAACCCCATATCTTTGGCACCACGAAATTGTAAACAATCGCGCCAGTCATATGGCACTAATTGAACGTTAAAGTTTGTTTCCAACTTTATTTCAGGACGTGCAGTATCATTCCAAGGCCAAATTCCAAAGGTTCCATAACCTAATCCAGCATCTGCTCCTGATAGAACTGCACGCCAAGCGGCTTTTCGAACGTCAAATGCACTATAGCGTTCTGGAACAGGACATTTCATTTTTGTCAGTCCTTCATAACAAAGTTCAGTGTCAATAATTGGGCCTCGATAATTTTGCTCATTTCGCAATGCCTGTGGAATCGTATAAGCACTTGCTTGGCCAGTATATCCATGTCCTGATTGATAGCCATAAAAGCTAATTTGATTAACAAATTCTTCAGGTAGATCATGACTTTCACCATTAATATGAAATGCATAAATATTATTTGGATCTATCGCCTTAGCAGTCTTTAATACTTCACGATAATATTTGATCGCTAGACTAGGTTTTTGCTTACCATTGTCAGTAAATCCAACATCTCCGCTAACAAACCAAATTGGATTAAATCTCTTAAATCTATTCACCACATAAGTAATATATGGTTTAATTTGTTCAAATCTCATTGTATTGTTTTTTACAAAATTACTCATCCAAGTATCCGGAACAAAATTACCCCATAATAAAACCAAAACAGGAATCATATCACGCTTTTTCATTTCTTCCAACATCTTGGCAGCATTGTCAAAATATTCTTCATTAATTTTCGAAAAATCATATTTATAACTACCATCTTTATAGTTAGCAATTGCAAACGGTTCGCGATTCTTAATCGGGGCACTAGAGTCCCATTGACGTAAAATATTGATTTGAATGGCATTAAACCCTTCAGTTTTACGAGTATCAAGATAGTAACGCCAATCAGGCATTTCTATACTGCCAAAAGCCCCCCAACATGTGTCGGCCAAATAGAATATTCTTTTTCCATTCTTGTACAAATATTTTCCTTTTGTTTGTAACATAGCTCTACCTCATAATAAAAATGCAAGATCCGCAATTAAATTACACTTTCCAAGAACGAATCTTACAATTTTTACATCATTTAAAATAAATGGATTAAGTGATTTTCTGTTAACCACCCTAAATAAAGTCTTTTCCAAGTTGCAGCTTGCTCATTGCTTTGGCTTCGATCCTTTTTACTATCAGTCCTTAAATCTGCCAAAGCTAATCCATGTTTTCCTTTTTGATAAATATGCAATTCAAAAGGAACCATTTCTTTCTCTAATTGACTTGCAAATTCTAAGGCACTAGCCACAGGCACATACGGATCCTCCATTGTGTGCCAAATAAAAACAGGAGGCGTATCTTTTGTAACAGCATCAACCATATTTACCATTTTTACTCGTGATTCTGAACGATCATTTCCTAATGTCGCATAATCTATTAATCCTGGTCCTGCAAACTTTTTAGTTTGCTGATATCGGTCTTTTTCAGGAGTTTTTGCCATGTGTGGTGCACCATATGAGAGGCAAATAGAATTAGGCTGATATTCTTTTCTAGGCTTCTTTACTAACTTTTCAAGCCATTCTGTATTCCAATATACGCCTAGCTGAGCGGTCAAATTTCCACCGGCAGAAAAGCCAATAACATTTATACTGTCAGTATCTAAAGACCATTCATTTGCATGTTCTCTCACGTATGCAATAGTTCTTGCCAAATCAACTAACGGGTTAGGGAAAGTTGTTACTGGCTCCTTTGTGTAATCATGTTTGCCATCATAAAAACTTAAGCCCTCTGTAGCATACTCGGCAACGATACATGAAAATCCTTTACCAAGAAATTCCAGTGCAATCGGCTCTTCCTCACGCCATGATGTCCACATATATGCACCACCAGGGACAATAATCATTACGGGAGATTTTCGATTTATATCTATTTCTTTATTAGGCTCTTGGAGATAAAAAGTAGCACTCGCGCCTTTATCCCCAATCTCTCTTTTAAAATACTTCATATTTATTCACCACACTATCAAATACAATTTAAATTAATTAATTTTTGTTTTTCTCTTCAGCTTCAACAGCCTTTTTCTCATTTGCAAGCAATAATTTATCGTATGCTCTTACAAATGGATAATAAATCAAAGTACATACCGGAATCAGTGCTAATTCAAGAACGACATACTTCCAACTGCCTCGTAAGAGTTGATCCAAAATTACTGGTGTTCCAAACGGCACCTGCATTCCCATATCAACAGGAATTAGCCCAGTTCTAACAGAAATATATGAAATTAATAAACATGCTAAAGGTGCTAAAATATACGGTACTGCTAAATATGCATTAAGAACTATTGGTAGCCCAAAAATCAAAGGTTCATGTATCCCAAACAAGGCTCCTGGAGCGCCTAGTTTACCAACAGTTTTTAATTGTCGACTCTTAACAAAGAAAAGAAGGCAAATCACTAATCCCAACATAGGAGTAATCATAACAAATGATGATAAACCGCCAATTATATAAGGTCTAGGTTGACCTGCTCTAAATGCCTTTAAATTTGCTAAAGTCATTGCAGTCCAGATAGGACTCATAATTGATATTCCTACCATTCCACCATGAATACCCAATACCCAAAGCAGTTGCATCATAAAAATAACAATCATAGTCGCAGTAAGTGTATTACCCAAATGTGTAAGTGGAGTCTGAATTAACCCATATACTGCTTGATGCAAACTACCAAAAGGTGTTTTACTAAAGATTATCGCAACAATAGTAAAAAGTATCGCAACAATAATAGTAGGGACCAGAGCGGCAAATGAATTAGAAATCATCGGTGGTACACCTGCTGGCATTTTTAATGTCCAGTTGTGTTGTACGATATAAACATATAATCTAGCTGAAATTAATCCTACTATAATTGCAGCGAATAATCCTGCTGCACCTAACCATTGGAATGGTAAAACTGTAGTTGGATTTTTGGAGATGGTAACATTTGCAACTGGTGTAACTAACATAAATGAAAGCAATGAAGTTAATCCCCCTTGCATCCCATTTAACTTGAAACTCTTGGTTAAACTATAGCCAATAGTAAAAGCTGCATAAACGGCCACTAAATTTGTAGTAAAATTAACAGGTAATTCAATATAAGATCTAATAGGTGCTATCCATTTTTGATAATCACCGATGTTCATTGATCCCAGCAATGAACTAAAAGCACCAATAACCATAATGGCTAGAGTAGATGCCAAACCACTAGTAACTGATTGTAAATACCTATTACCCTGAATGGTTGAAATTACTTTTTGTAATTTCTCTTTACCATTTAACTTTTTAGCAGAGCTCATTTTTCTTCCTCCTAAAAATAGTAATTTACAACTGTATAAAAATATAAAGCATTTCCTTTTGCAACTATAGAATAACAAATTCTATTCTAAATTAAATTGTAGATTTAATTAATTAGGCTTAACTAAAATTCTTTATAAATGACTATATATGAATATTATTTTTACTTCTGATCATCATCCAAGATAGTATCAAGGTCACCATACCAATATTCTGCTACCTTGTTTTCAATTGGATCGAAGTAATCCGGCTTAACGTTAATATATTTACCTGCTTCAGCCAAAATTGGCACAACATCGGCACGAACACCTGCCATGTGGTGAATATATGGACCATAGACGTACTTAGCTTCAAATCTATTCAAGTCCTTGAATTGGAACCATGCATATGTACCTTGTTCGTACGGGCCTTCACAGGTTTTTGCATTACCAATCAGCATTGAATACTTGCCATGATCACCATCAAATCTGACTAAAGTATAGGTACCATCCTTAACTTGGAAGGCTGCTGAGCCAGGATAATCAAAAACAAAGTGAGATGGTGGTAAAACTGGACGATTCTTAGCAGTTTGGAAAGCAAAAGTTCCTAAGTGTTGAAGCAATTCACCATTTTCATTTTCAGGATGGCGACAGTTTACATCCGCAAATAATGCTCTTTCATCCCCTAATGTTGCTGCTTCTGCCAAAACTTCTGAAATAGCACCGTTAATATCAGTTTCACAAGTTACTGGCATCCCTTCAGTTTGAAGAAGTGCTTCAGAAGCATAAGGCAAGATACCAATTTCACGCTGTAATTCAGTCCAACACTGAATAGTACCAGCATTACAGCCATACTCTTTCATCTTATCTTGCATAGCAAGTTTCAATGCAGCGACCTTGGTAAAATCTTCATCTTTAATCTTAATATCAGCCCACTTACGGTAAACATCCTTAGTTTCTTCAATCCGTGGATCATTCTTCTCAATCAAATCATTCATGTAAGAAGTAAGTTCACCCAATGGAATTGGTGAAAGTTGAATGCCAAACTTTTCAAGCAACTCACCTTCATTAACAATTACTGACCAGAAATCAAATGGACGAGTACCAATTTGTAAGATTCTAGTATTTCTAAATGTCTTTACAACATTACATACCTTAATAAAATCGATTACTCCACGACTAAATGATGGATCATCAATATCACTATTTCTGATATAAGTAAATGGAACGTTAAAATGACGTAAAACTTTGCCAATTGCGAACAAGCCACATTGGGTATCACGTCTTCGTGAACCATCTGGTGCAGGAGCCTCATCCCTTGGCCCCCAAAGAAGAACAGGAACATTAAATTTAGCAGCTAATCGAGCGACTTCATATTCAGTACCGAAGTTCTCATTAGCAATAAACAAACCATCAATTTGTTCTTCTTTAAATTTTTTAGTAATTTTTTCCAGTCCTGCATCGTCATAAAGAAGACCATCGTCATTTACATCTTTAATATCGACGTAGTTTACACCTAATTCATCCAGCTTCTGACGAGTTTTATCCGCAAATTCAATTGCAGCTGTAGCAGAAAAAATATTTCTTCTCGTAGAAGCAAAGCCAATTTTTATTTGTCTCAAGCTCTTCTTATCAACCATATAAAAATAGCCTCCAATTCAGTTTATATTCTTGTATTCGCTTACAGTTAAAAATATAAACTAAAATAAAGACTTGTTCAATGTAGTTTTTACTTAATTAAGCTTAACTAATTATTTATAATGATTCTCGTTTTATCAGCTTAGTTGATATAAAACATTTTTGCGCTAGCCAATCACGTTCCGAAACCTTACTTTGTAGTTGATTAATAGCTTGTGTAACAATTTGAGCGATAGGCACATGAATAGTTGTTAATTCTGGTGTAACCATAGTATCCTCAGAAATATCATCAAATCCTATAATTGCGACATCCTCGGGGACCTTGATTCCTTGTCTAGTCAATTCTTTAAGCAGACGCAAAGCCATATAATCATCTTCACAAAAAATAGCTTGGGGTAATTTATTCTTTAATTCGGGAAGTGTTCCCATCAATTCCGTCGGATTTAGGCTAAAAACATATTCAGGCGGAATTTGTATATTTGCTTCTTTCATCGCTTTTCTAAATCCTGCTCTTCTTTGCAAAAAGTTAGAAATTACGTGCTCTGAGGCAACATAACCGATCTCGCGATAACCCCGATCAATAATGTATTTTCCAGCTGTATAAGCTCCTTGTAAATTGTCAATTGAAACAAAATCAGTGTCTATATCTTCAAAGTAATTATCAATAAAAATTGCATTATGAATTCTCTGATTTAACAATTTAACATGTTCTTTTTTTAAATCAGTTGCTAAAACAATAGCTGCTTGAGATTGTCGAAGCACTTCACTATTGCTTAAATCAGTGCTCAAATGATTTATATTGAGATTTACAATTTGCATCTGACCACCAAAACCACCAACATATTGTGATAGTGAAGAAACTAGAGTATCAAAAAATGGCAAACTACCATAATTCCGATTCATCATACCTGATTGGTCTCTAATAATAACTAAACTGATACTAGCTAATTTTCTTACACCACCCGGTTTGTGCTTTCGCAATGGTTCATAACCTTGTTCTTTAATTACTTGAAAGATTTTCTTTCTTGTTTCTTCACTAACACCAGGTTTACCGTTCAAAGCAAACGAAACCGCAGCTTTAGAAACACCAGCTAGTCGCGCAATATCACTCATTTTTAACTTCATTTTGGTTTTCTTTCTTAAATAAAATTCGCTAACTTAAGCTAAACTAAATAATTAACATAACTAAACTCTTTATAAACATGATACTCTCATTTTGTAAGCTTTTACAAGTGATTTATCAAATGAGGTGTTTTTTATGGATACTCTTGAATTAAAGAAAAAGGCTGTTGAGCTAAGAAAAAGAACTTGGCAATTAATTTATAATCATAAAAATGGTCACACAGGTTCAGATTTATCTTGTGCTGACATTCTAGTTGCACTCTATTATAGTGTAATGAACCAAAATGCTGATAATTTTGATCAAAAAGATGTTGATACATATATCCAAAGTAAAGGTCACGCTGTTGAGATTTGGTATGAAGTATTAGCAGACAGAGGTTACATTGATCGTGATGACCTAGAAAAAAGATATTCAACTTTTAATAGCCCATACATTGGTCACCCTACAACTGATGTCAAAGGAATGGAATTTCACACTGGTTCATTAGGTCACGGCTTAGGACTAGGGGTCGGTGTTGCTTTGGCTGCAAAGATGGATAATTCTCCTAAGCATACCTACGTCTTAATGGGTGATGGTGAACAAGCCGAAGGTTCCGTTTGGGAAGCCGCAATGTCAGCAGCAAATTATAGTCTTGATAATTTGACTGCAATTGTCGACCATAATGATTTGCAAATTACTGGGACTACTGATTCAGTAATGCGTTCAAATCCTATCAGTGATAAATATCGTGCTTTTGGCTGGGATGTCCAAGAAGTAGACGGAAATGATCTTGCTGCTTTAGTAGATATTTTGACTAAGCCTAACAACACAAACAAACCTAGATTGATCGTCGCCAATACTGTAAAAGGCAAAGGAATTACTGCTGCAGAGAATCGTGCAGATTGGCACCACAAGATTCCAACCGAAGCAGAATATCAAGAAGGATTACGTGAACTAGATGCACAAATGGAGGCTCTTAACAATGACTAACACTGATGAAAAATTAACTGCAAATGCTGTTATTGCTGACACTTTAGATAAAGCTACTGCAACAGACCCTAACTTATTAGTTGTCACATGTGACTCACGTGGTTCTGCTGGTTTAGTACCATTTTGTAATGCTCATCCGGATCGTACTATTGAAATGGGGATTGCTGAACAAAATGCTGTAACTGTTGCAGCTGGTATGGCTCATGAAGGTAAGCATCCCTTTGTCTTCTCTCCTGCTTCATTTTTAGCAATGCGTTCGATTGAACAAGTTAAAGTTGATGTCGCATTTAATAAAAATAATGTTAAATTAATTGGTATTTCAGGAGGTAACTCTTACACTTGGCTAGGTAACACTCACCATTCACTTAATGATGTAGCTATCACACGTGCAATTCCAGACTTAGAAGTTTATCAACCATGTGATAAATACCAAACTAAAGCTTTATTTGAATACTTAGTAAAATCAGATAAACCAGCTTATGTTCGTATTGGTAAGCGTAAGCTTGACAATGTTTATCATGAAGACATGGATTTCGTACCTGGTAAAGCAAACATTATTCGTGAAGGTAAAGATATCTGCTTAATTTCTACTGGTGAAACTCTCTACTTTGCTCTTAAAGCAGCGGAAAAATTAGCAGAAAAAGGTATTAGTGCAGAAGTTGTGGACTTAGTATCCATTAAGCCATTAGACAGAGAAC
This sequence comes from Lactobacillus sp. UMNPBX12, assembly GCF_002553955.1. Taxonomy (NCBI): domain Bacteria; kingdom Bacillati; phylum Bacillota; class Bacilli; order Lactobacillales; family Lactobacillaceae; genus Lactobacillus; species Lactobacillus sp. UMNPBX12. The sequence continues at coordinate 30,974 of NZ_PCYY01000004.1, read as the reverse complement.
TGATCAGCAAATTAGCACAACAATTTGATCAAATTGTAACTGTTGAAGAACATGATGTAATTAATGGTATTGGTGCTGCTGTAGCGACTGAAGTAGCAAAATATGGTCATGCTAAACTCCAAGTTTTAGGTTTTCCAGACAAGCCAGCTATTCAAGGTACTCAAGATGAAGTATTTCACTATTATGGTCTTGATGCTGAAGGTATTACGAAGTCTGTTGCAGAAATTTTAAAGTAAGTCTAGGTGATTTTTATGCCAGAAAAATACATCCTAGCAATTGATCAAAGTACACAAGGAACTAAAGCAATTCTAATAGATCATCACGACCAAATTTCTTGGAAAACTTCACTCCCTCACAAACAAATTATCAATAGCCAAGGTTGGGTTAGCCATGATCTGTCTGAAATAAGACATAATTTATTCGAATTATTTAAATCATGTCTTAATCAGGTAACTCCTGATCAAATTGAAGCTTTAGCTATCACTAATCAGAGAGAATCAGCCGCTGCTTGGTCTCGTAAAACCGGTGAACCCCTTTGTCATACAATTGTTTGGCAGGATAATCGAGCCGAAAATTTAATTAAAAAGATTTCATATCCAGAGTTAACAAATATTGTTAAAAATAAGACTGGCTTGGCCCTTTCACCATACTTTACGGGTGCTAAATGGGGCTGGATGCTGCTCAATGAATCTCGTGTTATTCAAGCGCATGAAAACAATGATCTCTGTTTAGGTACTATGGATAGTTGGTTAGTTTATCAATTAACCAACGGTCAAGCCTTTAAAACAGAGCCTTCCAACGCATGTAGAACCCAATTAATGAATATCCACACTGGTAAATGGGATCCTGAATTGGGTGAAATATTTGGTGTAGATATTGACAATTTACCCGAGATTGTTGATTCAAATGCACATTTTGGTGATACCGATCTTTTTGGTTTACTACCAAATCCAATTCCTATTTTGAGTATTTTAGGCGACTCTCAGGCTGCTTTATTTGCACATGGTTGTTTTAAACCTGGTGATTTTAAAGTCACCTTTGGAACTGGCTCATCTGTAATGCTTAATATTGGTAATAATCTTCCTCAAAATATCAACAATAAACTTAATACTTCCATCGCCTGGTCTCTAAATGGAAAAACTTCCTATGTTCTTGAAGGTAATATCAACTATGCTGGTGCTTGTATCACCTGGCTAAAGAATAACTTAAAATTAATCAATACTCCTGAAGAAACGGCTGATCTAGCTCTTACAGCAAATCCTCAAGACCATACTATATTAATTCCAGCTTTTGCTGGGCTAGGTGCACCTTACTGGAAACCCGATATGAAAGCAGCCTTCGTCAATATGACAGCAACTACTAGTAAAAAAGAACTAATTAGAGCAACATTAAATTCTTTAGTTTACCAGATTGCTGATATTTTGACTGAATTTAAACAATTATATCCTAAGTTGAATCATGAAATTCATACCGATGGTGGTATGATTCACAATAAATATTTAATGCAGTATCTTAGTAATATAACTCAAAGAAATGTTAAAATTGCTGATATTTCTGAACTCAGTGCTTTAGGCAGTGCCATGAATGCACTGGATCACATGAATGGTACTAAATCTTCTAAATCATATGATCCTAGAATGACATCTGAAGCTGCAGGTAATTACCGTAATGAATGGAAAAAATGGATCAATAAATTAGCTTAGATTTCCCCTCTCTAATTTTGAAATAAAATCATAATTGGTAATTCTCCTTGTATCAAATATGTCATTAAAACTTTAAAAGAGATCAAGTAGCATATATTTTCTACTTGATCTCTTTTTTAGTCATAAAAATTATCCTCTACTATGCTTAACTATTTATTCCATAATTCTAAATTTCCGCTTTAATCAAACTTATACTCTGATGTAATTATTTTCATGTAAAAAAGCGGCACATACCGCTTTCCGTATGTGCCGCTCTTTAAAGAATCTTTGCAATAGTTGTTCGCTTTTTTGACTATTTACTTCTAGCTTAATACTGTTTTCTTCAATTTAACAACTTTAGTAACAGTATTAGCCACTTTTACAAATTGACCATCAGCTAATTTGTAATATAACCTACCCTTGATTACATATTTATCTGCATTGTTCAATGCACTAATCCATTGATTCTTCTTAAGTAAAACTTTCTTGCCATGTTTTTTGACAACATTACCTTTTTGATCGTAAACATAAGCATTGTGAGTCAGCTTGAGTCTCTTAGGTGCTTGAAGAACAGTATTTGCCGTTTTAACAAAAGTATTGTTGCCTACTCTATAAAACTTAACGCCATTGATAAATGTTACTTTAGCATTATCCAATGCAACGATTGTCTGTCCTTTTTTGAGCAAGCTCTTAGCATTCTCAACATCAGTCAAAACAACTTCACCATTTTGATCATAAAGATATGCATTATGCAATAATTTAAATGATTTACCTACTAAAGGATCAATTGGTTTTGTTTCAGTAACTCCATCTGTGTCACTCGTGCTAGTGTCAACTACTACATTTGTATTGTCTGTAGGTACAACATAGTTAGGATCAAAATGCACAGTTAGCTTCTTGGTGACGGTGTTTCCAGCCTGATCTACTACATTAACAGTAAAGATATGAGTAGTCGGTTGATCATTATTATCGTTAAGATTTTCAACTTGCTCAAATTCATGATCGCCATATGGATTTGTCAACTCTGTATCAGTATTCAAACCTTCTAAACGATTATAACCTGAGTTTAAGAATTCACGATAAATGTTATTATCATTAACGTAGAGTCTATAACCATCCAAGTTATCATTTACCTTACCTGATAAAACAAATTTAGGATTATTAGTCCAAAGCTCAAGTTCATTACCATTAACTTGGTTGACTTCAAGAGTTGGTTTTACTGTGTCTAAGATAAGATTTAATGTACCACGAACAGTTTGACCGTCCTTCGTCCTATAAAGATAAGCAATTGGACGTTGACCAGTACTATTTGCAGTCACGGCAAAGCTAAACTTACCATTTTGATATAGTTTAACTTGATTTGCAGGGTCATTTTCATTGGAACTATCACTCAAGACAGTTAAGCTAGTTACATTATCGTCTACATTACCAGTTACCGTAAACTTCATTGTAGTGGGATCATAGTAACCCTTTAATACTGCGTTTTGACCAAAACGAGTAGTATCATTATCATTCATATAATCAAAATGAATGTTTGGATTAGGAGCTGTTCTAGTCGTCAAATCAGATGGGGCATGTCCTGGATATGCTCCTGGACCAAATGCATCCACATTTGCTGCCTCGTCTTTTACTTCAACACCTAACTGATCACGGTTAGTATAAACTGGACGATCAGCTGCATCTACTTCATAGTAAACACCCAGGTGATTTGAACTTGCTACGCCTCTTTGACTAGTTTCTTGCTTATCATTGTAAGATGGTCCATTAACAACAGTCCAACCAGTTAATAATGCACGCTTGCCACCATTAATTGAAGTATGTACATGGAATGTAGCTACCCCATCATTAACTTCACCTGTATATAATTCACCTGTAAAGTAATCTTTAGCAAAAGCTTGGACATTTTCACCTTTAGGTACAGCAGCTTGAACAACTACATCATCTTTTCGATTAGTTTCAACAGAGTTGATTGAAACACCAAAGTTACCTGCAAAAGTGTCAGTAACTTGCCAATTAAAGAATGCTTTTGGAGTTACAGTTGAGAAATTCTTTAACACATTTTTACCAGTAGCATCAGTGCTAAATACCAAGTTAGTTGAATTGACATCAACAGGAACAGAATACTGACCATTTTGAACCTGAACTAATTTACCATTCAAATAGAAATCTTGATTTGCTCCACCAATTAACGTGTAAGTCTTAGTATCATTATTGTAACTAGTAGAATTTTGATCAAATGCTAATCCATTAGTAGCATTCCAAACACTAACTGCAGGTTCATTAATATCTTTTCCTGCTACATCAACACTGTAAACTGCAGTATTATCAGCCACATCACTCAAGGCAACACTTACCTTATTTTCAGCGTTTGATAACGCAGCAACCGCATTCTTGTCCAAAGTAAAACTGAAATGTCCTTTTGTCTTTTCAGCATTATCAAAAGCCGACTGGCTATCACTAAGTTTATAGCCGAAGACTTTATCGTTAACTGTAACTGTCGCATATGAATAATTAGTAAAGCCAGCCCCAGTATCTTGGTATTCACCGCTTAAAGTATTCGTGGCTTCATCATATTTCACATTAGACAATGTTGGTGCAACAGTATCAATTACTACAGGGAAATCTGCAGTTTGCACTTGATGAGGTCCTTCATTCCAAAGTGTAGCTACTAATCTATAAGTATAATTACCATCTTTAGCAACTTCCATTTGACCAGTTTTACTATTATATACCTTGCCGTCCCATTCAAACGCATCAGGATTATCTCTCATTGAAACTGATAAGCTTGTATCTTTAGTTACTCCGTTTTCATCATAAGACTTATCTACACCTTGCACATCTGCAACAACTCTTACGACATTACCTTGAGCGTCAAGGACACAGCTTTTAAATCCTTAACATTTTGTTTCAAATAAGTATATGGTTTAAGAAGATCACTCTTATTGTCGTTATTTGGTGAGAAGGCTACCTTTCCGCTTTCATACAATTTTGCAACTTCTTGCCAGTTGTAATCTCCTTCTACATTAACAAGTTGCTTTAATGATTCTTGATCAGCAACACCACGAGGATAATTTTGTTCATTAACGAATCGATTTCCCTGGATGTCGGGGTGTTCTTCATTAGCATTTTGATCAAAAATATTTTCACTGGTTAAGTCACCATAGTAAGCTAAATATGGTACTGAAACTGTAGATTTATCATTAGTATTGGTGAATCTTAAAAATCCTTCTACTAATTGATTGTTGTTTAAGCCATTTAGATTTAAGGAATACGTAACCTGTTTAGTTTCTTTAGGAGCTAAACTAAATGAGTTTTCACCATAAACACGTGCACCCGCTAATTGAATATCATGATAAACTCCAGTATCGCTATCCCTTTGCTCAGTATACCCACCACCAAAATCATCAAAAGTATAAACTTGTTCTTGATCTGTTAGATTATGGAAAGTTAAAGTAAATGGAGTGTTTTCTTTAACTTGATGAAGTGAGACTGAACTTGTTCCATCATCAGTAATTACATAAACTGGATTCGAAGTCGCAGCACCAACATCGATTTGTCCGGCACCCTGTCTACGTGGAGAAACAGGTGTAGTATACCCATTTTGCGTTTGAGGTTTAGCACTGTTCATTAAAAGAGCTTTAGTAGCAGCAACCAACTGCGCTCCTTTTAATTCAGGATTAGTTTTCTTTAGCCGTTGCATTACCAGTGCAGCACTTGCTGCTGCGAATGGACCAGCCATTGAGGTTCCACTCATTGTTTGGTAATTATTATTGTTGACGGTAGAAACAACTTGATACCCTGGAGCAGCCAAATCAGGTTTTAAAGTAAAGTCTTGTACCGGTCCCCAAGATGAAAATCCAGCCATGTCACTATCTTTACCAGTAGCTGAAGTCTCTGCAGCAACTGTTAATGCATTTTTAGAGGCACCAGGATTGGCCACTGTACTTGAATTAAGTGGTTCATAATTACCATCTGCACTTCCAGATTCATAACTTTCTACAGAAGTCACATTACTTGTATTATCAACTGAACCTGAATGACCATTATTTGATGCAGAAATTGAAACAAACACACCATGATCAATTGCATATTGAACAGCTTTTTGTTCAATATTAGTTAATTGCTGATCTGCAACCCCTTGACCAAGGGACATTTGAATTACATCCGCACCTAAATTAGTAGCATCGTAAATAGCCTTAGCAATATCATCAGTTTTTTCATCTGAGAACTGACCGAAAACACGCAATTGCATCAATTGAGCTTCTGGAGCAACACCGACAACGTATTCTTTATTACCATCTGGTTTTCCATCAGCAGCAATGATACCTGAAACGTGTTGACCGTGAGGAGAATCATTTGAGTTAGTGTCATCAGAAGTAATGTAATCATTGTCTCTATCAGCATAGTTATAAACATATGGGAACTTTTCATTTACGTACTTCCCATACCCCTGCTGTTCAATCTTTTTTTGAATATCATCCTTTGAAAGCTTAGGATTTTCAGGCATTGTTTGAAATGGCTTGGATCAGCTCCTGAGTCAATAACAGCTACGACAGTACCTTGACCTTTATACCCTTGGTCCCATGCAGATTGAACATTTCCTTTAACATGATCAGCCTGATTGGCCGGTGCTTGTACTTGATTATTATTTTCCGGTGTATTGTTCTGATCAGTTGTATTAGTTTCTTGATTACTTTGTTGAGATGAATTAGCCTGCACTGTAGCATTTTGTTCAGTATCATGGCTATTAGCTGTATCTCTAGCTTGCGTCTTATTCTCTGTTGTGTTTTGATTTTGTGCTGTTACCTGCACTTCAGAGTTAGCATCTGAAGTTGCAGCATTAGCAGTATTACTAGTTAATAAAACGGTAGATCCAGAAGCAAGAGCAATCATGGCAGCAGCTACCCACTTCTTGCGAACACTAATAATCGTATCGGCCTTCTTTTGTGTTTCTAAAGCTGCCAATCGATCCACTGATTTAAATAAAAACGACAGATCTTTATGATCATTTGGATTTGTTAAATTGCTCATACTTGCATCCCCTATCTAATTTTGTAAGTTTTATTAAATCTCGTTAAAGAAATTTAACAAATAATATCATCTATTTTTTAGATAAGCAATATTTATTTTATATTTTTTTAATTTTACTAAAATAACAAAAAAGCCAACAATCAACAATATCATTAAATTGTTGATTTATTGACTTTTCTAAAATGCCCACTTGTTCGCACGAACAAAAGTTTATATAATATAAATGTGCGCACGTTAGTTCGTGCAGTTTACTAAAGGCGGACGGTATTATGTATGATTTCAAGTACGAACCTCATCGTATTATTTTTATGATTGATAACAAAAGCTTTTTCGCATCATGCGAAGCCCTACGATTAGGCCTTAATCCTATGAAAGCTTGCCTAGTGGTTATTTCAAGACAGCCAGATGCTCCCTGGGGATCAGGCTTGATTATGGCTGCTTCTCCTCTAGCTAAGAAAAAATATAACCTACACAATGTCATGAGAGCTAGAAACTTACCCTCTAAAAAAGAAGCACCAGACTTAATGCTAGTTGATCCACATATGAATCTTTATATCAAACGCAGCATGCAGGTACTCGATATTTTTCGTAAATATGCAGCTGATGAAGATATTCATATGTACTCAATCGACGAAGGCATGATTGATATGACAACCTCTTGGAAACTATTTGGTAATGATCCATATAATGTTGCTCATAAAATTCAAAAAGATATTCACGATACTCTAGGGCTTTATACAACTTGTGGTATTGGTGAAAATCCCTTATTAGCTAAACTTGCCATGGACAATGAGGCTAAGCACAATAAATCTATGGTTGCCTTCTGGCATTACATCGATGTTCCAGATACGATCTGGCGTATTCCAAAATTAGAAGACGTTTGGGGCATTAATACTCGCACTGCTAATCATTTACGTAGAATTGGCATTAATAATGTCTACCAACTGGCGCACACTGATCCAGCCATTCTCAAGAAAGAATTTGGTATTATTGGTGAGCAGCTATTTGCGGAAAGCTGGGGCGTTGATCGCAGTATTATCAGTCATAAGTATCACCCAAAAACTAAAAGCTATGGCAACTCACAGGTTTTACAAAGAGACTATTCTCAGCAACGAGAAATCGAAATTGTCATTCGAGAAATCGGCGAACAAGTTGGAGCTAGAATTCGAGCACATAATTTGTGTGCAGGCAAGGTCAGTCTTTATATTGGCTTCTCCCTTTCAGAACTAGATTATGATAATGATCGCGATGGTTTTAATGTTCAAAGAAAAATCACTCCAACTAATGTTAATCATGAACTTGTACAAACTTTACTAGCTATTTTTAGAAAAAATTGGCGAGGTGAAGCTGTACGCTGTATTGGCGTTAGCTATAGCGAGCTCGTTCCCGACCACAGTATGCAGTTAAATATCCTGGAAGATCCAGAACTACAGATCAAAAGATACAAGCTTGACCATGTAGTAGACAAATTGCGTAAAAAGTACGGCTTTTCCGCAGTAGTTAAAGCATCCAGTCTATCCAAAGGTGCAACAGCTATCCAGCGTAGCAAATTAGTTGGTGGACATAATGGTGGTAATGCTTATGAATAAAAATGCATTCGACCAAAAACTAGATGAGTTCTTTCGTAATTATCAGGATTCTGGCATGAAGAAATGGTCTGGTTTCTTTTTGAGTGATCATACTGTAAAAATTAGCAAGAGCAATATTGAAAGAAATACTAATTATTTTAAAAAGTCTGAAATGACTGTCGATAAAATTAGTGAAATTCTGCTAGATTCCTTTTGTAATCATAGACTGATCTCACTTCAACTAAAAGACCTAGATGAAAATGGTAATTTATCACCTGATATTAAAGGCTTTGTGGAAGGTTATTACGATCAAGAAACAATTATTGTATCAGGATCTAAGTTGCCTTTGGAAGCAATAAATCATGTGCAAATTATTAGCTAAAATATTAGCAAACCAAAAACCAGCATAGGTTAACTTACCTACACTGGCTTTCTTAGTTGATCGATATTGCGATGTGACTTTACTACTGCATCGTAGTTAGAATTTTTGGTTCTATGATAAATCCTGTTGATAGATTTCTATGATATTCTATCAATAGGATTTTTTGCATTAAAAAAGAGGCACAAGCCTCACTGCATAATGTCCTTTGATACCACTCTTTAGAAATTAAGGTGAATTACTTATGTCCTCTTGTAATGATTGTATTAAATTTTCTCTGAATATTAAAGACCCTTTGTTAGAATTTTTGGATATCTCAACTGGCAAATATCGTAATCGTGAAGCCAAGTTCTACCACGCTATTGTACATTTAGACCATTGCTTAAACTGCGGCTCAGATAACATCGTACATAATGGTCACCTATATTCAAATGTGCGTTATCCTGCTTTAGATGCTAGTCTTCCTGTCTTTATCAGAATAGCTAAAGAAAGAATTATCTGCCGTAATTGTCAGACGAATTCGATGGCTCAAACGGAACTAGTAGATAAATACTGCTGTATTTCTAATGCCACCAAGCGTAAAATTATTGGCTCTTTAACCGAAGACTGGTCCATGAAGAGCATTGCCAGACAAACTTCAACTTCAACCAATACTGTGCAACGCGTACTAGAGAAATATAGTCCGTCTTCCTTTGAAGATACCGACTGGCTGCCGGAATACCTGGCTTTTGATGAATTCAGAGGCGTTGGCAGACAGCTGCACTTTATTGCCATTGATGGTCACACGCATAAAATAGTTAAGGTACTGCCTACCAGATTAAAAAAAGATATTATCAATTACTTTAAACGTTTCCCAATAACCGTAAGAAACAAGGTTAAGACTGTAACTATGGATCTTAATTACTATTATGACATTATGGCTAAGGAGCTTTTTCCTAATGCTCAAGTAATCCTCGACCGTTTCCATATCGTTCAGATGCTTAACCGTTCCTTTAATTCCTGTCGCATTCAAGAAATGAAGAAGCACAAAAAAGGTTCATGGGAATACAACCTGCTTAAATATTACTGGAAACTTTATCTTAAGCCTTTTGATGACCTGGAAAAAGTTAAGCCGTGCTATCAATCCAGATTAAAAGATACCCTAACTCAAGAACAAATCGTGGCTGATGGGCTTTCTTTAAACAATGAGCTTGAAAATACTTATAACCTTATGCAAGATATCAGTAAAGCTTTAAAAGATAGAGATACCAAGAAGTTACGAAGCCTAATTCAAAGCAAAGATCATGTTGGCAATATGATGCACACCACTTTAAATACTTTCAAACGTAATCTACATGATATTCTCAACGCTGCTAAGTTCGATGAATCAAACGATTGCCTTGAAGGAACCAACCGTAAGATTAAACAGATTGAACGTACTGCCTACGGTTACGCTAACTTCAATCATCTAGTAACCAGAATCAAGCTAGAAGAAAAGGATGCCATTATTAAAGAAAAAGCATCAGACTACTATTTAGCAGCCTAATGCCTTTCCCTATTATTTAATTTTTAATTGACTTTTATCAACACCATTTGACAAAGAGCCTATTTTATTCACTTTTAATACTGTAGATCGCTAAATTGCTTGTTGGAGTTTTGCTTAGCCAAGGCTTCGCTCTTCCAGTAGACAGCATTAGTTGTTCCCTTAGAGTTAGCTGAAACAATTACGCTTTGACCATTTTCAGTATGCGGTGCTAAGTATGTACTACCTTGACCTGGCTCCTGACCCATATTAGTGAAACTATAGAAATTAATTCCATTAATAGTAGCTTGTTTCATATAGCCTGAACTAGTTGAAGAACCTGAATTTTTAGCCTTTACATCCATGCTAAAACCAGCTTCATCATTGATCTTATTAGCAGTTACAGTCAAAGTATCGATATTGCCATTGCCAGTATCTGCAGTGTACCAAGTACCTTGCAAGCTTGATGGAATTACGGCACTAGCAGATTCCTTAGCACCAGCTGCATTGTCATTATCGCCTTCAAGTTTAACATTTAGTTTGGCATTTTTAGCCAAGCTTTGAACTAGATCAACATCATTATTTTTATTAATGTAATCAACTACATCTTGTAAAGTTACAGTACCAAGGTTTCTTTGCTTAACAAAAATAGTAATTTTCTTTTGTGCTCCATCTCCGTTTAGCATGTAACGAGCATTACTGCTTTTACCGGTACCGGAGACCTCATAAACATATCCTGAGTTATCAGAAGTAATACCTGTTGCGGCTTTGGTTCTGAACGCAACACCTAAATTACCATTTTTGGCAGCATTAACTGCAATTTCCCAAGTGTCGCCATACTTTTGTGCAGCATAGACAGAGATTGCACTAACCTGCGTCTTATAGTCCATATTCTCAGCAGATAATTTTGCTGAGTTTTGACTGTTACTTGATTCTGAGGTGCCAGTTTTTTCTGAGTTACTCTTAGAAACTTGACTTGATTTTTCTGACTGTGATTGTGAATTACTATTACCTTGTGTACTTTGGCTACATCCTGCTAAAGTTAAAGCAGCTGAAATTGCAACCAAAACAGTTAATTTACTTTTCAAAAGGAATCCCCTTTTCTTTCAATAATTCTATCTCTTTGCTTAATAGTATTATAAAAAATACGATCCGCCAACTTCTTACACGATTATTTTACAAAAATTATACTTCTTGTTCATTGCAATTATTTTAATACTTCTTTACAAATATTAATTTAAAGTCTTAAATTCTGCATTTCGGTGTTCCTTGGCTATCTTGGTGCTCTTCCAATAGGTAGCCGTATAATGACCTGTATCAACGCTATAAGTTACTACTGCCGTATTGCAATTATCTTTTTGGGCAGAATAAAGTAAGCCAAAATCTTGGGCATTCAATGTTTGAACATGATAGCAATTTAATCCATTAATATTTTCGATCCGAGCTCTAGCCCACTTTTCCGTTTGATCTAAGGATTCTGCTGCTACACCAGAATTAGAAATATGATGAATTTCTTCACCATTAACAGTATGATCAGTAATTACTAACTTCTTTCCTTTATAGTTGTACCAAGTACCCCAAAGTCTCGTTGGAACTAATGCTAGGCCATCGTCACCCTTAACCCCATATTTGTCAGATGTAACTTCAGCAGCCAAAGTAGTCTTAGTTGCTAATTTTTCTACAGCTTTTACTTGATTATGTTCATTTAAATATGAAGCTATTTCAGATAAACTTGCTACACCTAAATTTTTCTTCTGATTATAAAAATATACGGTTTCACTTTTCATTGTATAAAAAGCATTATTTTCTTGACCATTGCCAGTTACTTCATAAATGTAGCCTCTACCTTTTTTTATCCAATTAAAACCAGTTCGATTTTTTACACTAATGCTCAAACGATTTTTCTTGGCATCACTATATGCAGTCTTCCATGCATCCCCATATTTCATCGATCCATAAATTGAGATTGCACTAGATTTTTCAGTATCTGACATACTCTTAACAATTAATCTTTTGGGAGTCTGTTTCTGAGTCACACCAGATTTTTCAATAGTTTGGCGATTATTAGTCTGCTTTTGCGATTGGCAAGCAGTTAAATTGATCATTGCAGCTATCAAACAAAATGCTACTAATGTCTTATTTCTCATTCCATCGACTCCAATACATTCTCATTAACACAAAAGTATCCCTAAACTAATTAGGGATACCAGTCCGGTCATTATTACAATTATATAGCAGTTTGCTCTTCTTTGAAGAGAATATTTTTTGATTTTTGGTAAAAGTTTATCCTACTAGATTTAAAAACTTATCCATAAGTTCACTTATCTAATCGTAATTAGACTAATTACGATTAGATATGCTTTGGAAAAATCTATACTTTACAAAAAAATCTCGTGGCCTCAATCACCACGAGATTTTCCAATTACTTATTTATTTTTACCAGTTCATGTAACGTTGACGTTCCCAATCTGAAACTGATTGTGAGTACTTAGACCATTCTAATTCCTTTGATTCAATGAAGCTGTGCATTAAGTGATCACCTAATGAGCTCTTAATTAAATCATCTTTCTTGAAGGCCTTAATTGCGTTGTGAAGAGTAGTTGGTAATGGCTTAATACCATGTTCTGCTCTTTCTTCTTCAGTCATTTCAAAGATGTTTTCTTCAACTGGCTTCATTGGCATCTTTTGTTCTTTAATACCATTCAAACCAGCAGTTAAACATGCAGCAAGTAACAAGTATGGGTTAGCAGTTGGATCAGCTGAACGCATTTCCAAACGAGTATTGATTTCACCAGCACTTGGAATACGTACAAGTGGTGAACGGTTCTTAGCAGCCCAAGCAATGTAAACTGGAGCTTCAAAACCTGGAATTAAACGCTTGTATGAGTTAACGGTTGGGTTACCAATTGCAGTAATAGCACGAGCATGTTCCAAAATACCATTCAAGAAGTAAAGAGCAGTATTTGAAAGGTGGAATTCGCCATCCTTGTCATAAAAGACGTTCTTGCCATTCTTAAATAATGACATGTTGTTGTGCATCCCGTTACCAGCTTGACCTTGAACAGGCTTAGCCATAAAGCTTGCAAACAAACCGTGCTTTCTAGCAATTGCACGCGTTACCATCTTAAAGGTTTGGCATCTGTCAGCAGTAGTCAAAGCATCATCGAATCTAAAGTCGATTTCTTGTTGACCATCACCTACTTCGTGGTGAGCTGCTTCAACTTCAAAGCCCATGCCCTCAAGAGTTTCAACGATTTCACGACGGCATCTTGCACCTTCATCGTCTGAAGTCATGTCAAAGTATGAAGCATGATCTGGAACTTCAGTAGTCCAATTGCCATCTTCGTCTAACTTGAAAAGATGGAATTCCATTTCAAAACCAATATCAAAAGTGTCGAATCCAGCTTCATTCATTTCACCAAGAACACGCTTCAAGTTATTTCTTGGATCACCAGCAAATGGCTTGCCATCAGTGGTGTGAACTGAACAAATCAAACGACCAATCTTACCACCGTGTTCGTCACCCCATGGCAATACTGTCCAAGTTGAGAAGTCTGGATATAAAACCATGTCACTTTCTTCAAGACGAACAAAGCCATCAATTGAAGAACCATCAAAGCGAATGTCATTAGTCAAAACTTTATCTAATTGACTCTTAGGTACTTCAACGGCCTTTTCAGTACCGTTAATATCAGTGAAGGCCAAGCGTAAAAATCTAACGTCCTTGTCTTCAACTTCTTGCTTAATTTCTTCTGCAGTATATTGTTTACTCATAGTTAATTCACCTATAAAAACAAAAAATATTAAATTGGTATGGTCCTATGATTTATTCTTATCTCCTAGAACTGTTTAATACAATAGCAGACCAATTTAAAAAAGTCAAATTGGTCTAGTGATTATTTTTTAATTTTATTTTTTGTTAAAAAATGTATCACGAACCGCGTTAATAATAGCTACTTTGTCATGCGCATAAGTCAAGCCACCCTGCATATAAACCGCATAAGGTGGTCTAATTGGACCATCCGCTGAAAATTCAATAGTTGAACCGGAAACGAAATTACCAGCAGCCATAATAATCTTATCTTCGTAGCCCTCCATATGCACAGCTTCAGGCGTTACAAAGGAATCAATCGGTGAGTTTTTCTGTACTTCTTGCACAAATTTAACCATCTTATCAGGATCACCAAAAATAATTGTCTCAATAATATCGCTTCGCTTCTCATCCCAAGCTGGGGTAACATTCAAGCCCATTTTGGCAAACAAAACAGCCGCAAAAATCATTCCCTTTTCAGCCATACCGGTAACATTAGGAGCCAAGAAAAAGCCTTCATAAAAGTCATGCAAATTGCCAATAGTGGCGCCCTCATCGGTGCAGCCTGGAGCAGTCAATGCAAGTTTTGCATTTTCAACCAGGTCTTTTTTACCAACAATATAACCACCGGTCTTAGCTAGACCACCACCAGCATTCTTAATCAGCGATCCTGCCATTAAGTCAGCACCATACTCAGTTGGCTCATGTTTTTCCGAAAATTCGCCATAACAATTGTCAATAAAGACAATACTCTTAGGGCTGACCCGTTTAACAAAGGCAATCATGTCCTTAATCTGATCAACTGTAAAGGTCTTTCTGGTGGAGTAGCCACGTGAACGTTGAATGGCAACGATCTTAGGTTGATCACGTTTAAGAACCTTTTCAGCCTCGTCATAATCAACTAACCCATCATCGGTTAACGGCACATATGAAAAATGCACGCCGCGCTCGACTAAAGTACCACGCTTATCATCAGTCAAGCCAATCACTTTTTGCAAAGTATCGTAAGGCTGTCCAGTTAAATAAGTTAGCGTATCGCCGTACTTCAAGTTACCTGCTAGAGCTACGAACAAAGTGTGCGTGCCTGAAACAAATTGAGGCCGAACTACCGCATCTTCAGTTTGAAAAACTTGAGCATAGATCTTATCTAGCTTATCTCTTCCCATATCATCGTCGCCATAGCCATTAGCCCCATTCAAGTCAGCTTCAGCGACATCATTAGCTTGGTAAGCCGCCAAAACTTTAGCCGTATTATAAACAATTTGATCTTCAATCTCAGCCAGTTTAGGTGCGATCTGTTGATCAACTTCTTTAACAATTTTTTGTAATTTTTCTGGCAAATTATTCATTTTTCCATTCCTTGACTTTCTTCAATATCTTTTGTTCGCAACCCGGATCATCTAACGGATCAAACCAAACTACTGGTAATTTATTTCTAAAATAAGTCAATTGACGTTTAGCATAGCGGCGCGAAGCTGTCTTTAAATCTTCAATGCAATGCTCTAGCGTCTCTTGCCCTTCAAAATAAGGGAAAAATTCCTTATACGCAATTGCTTGCAAGACCTGATACTCTCGTGCTCGATTTTGATAAATAAATTTTGCTTCATCGAGCATCCCTTGCTCCATCATCTTATCAACACGCAAATTAATCCTGCGATATATCTCTTGACGGTCAGAATTCAAGCCAATAATCAAGTAATCATAACGTGGCTCGATCTGCTTTTGTTGCTCTGAAAACTTTTTGCCTGTACGCTCAATCACAGTCAATGCTCGCATAGTTCTGCGACTATTGGCTACTGGTATTTTTTCTGCCGCCTTAGGATCTTGCTCATTCAAGACCTGCCACAATTTTTCTGCGCCTTTTTCCTTGAGGTAGTTTTCCCACTTTTGCGAAACGCTACGCTCTTCTGGAGTTTTCTCGCCTAGCTGCATCTTATTCAATAAAGCATTAACATAAAAACCTGTCCCGCCTGCAATAATCGGTAACTTACCTTTTTGGCTAATCTCTTCAATCGCTTTTGTTGCTTGATCCACAAAATCTTTAACTGAATACTCGTCAAAAACGGATTGCGTATCAACTAAGTAGTGTTTCACTTGCGCTTGTTCTTCTGCAGTTGCCTTTGCAGTTCCCACTGCCACTTCTTGGTAAACTTGCATGGAATCGCCAGAAATAATCTCGCCGTTCAACCTTTTAGCTAAATCAATCGCCAAGTCTGTCTTACCAATAGCTGTTGGTCCTACAATCGCTAGTACCTTTTTCATCCCCATCACCTTTCTTAATTTTGATACAAAAAAAGAGCGCATTAGAGTTACCCCCTCCAAATGCGTCTTCTTTTCATTTAATATTTTGACTTCTTAGTTCGACCATCCCAAGCTTCAAAGCCATCTTTAAGCCAATGGATAGAAACAAAACCCTTTTTCTTTAAAAAACGGGCAGCTCTCAAAGTAATGGTCTTTGAATCTGAGTAAAGATAAACTGGCAAGTCGCTTCTAAGCTCAGTATATTGATACTTAAGCATGGTATATGGCAAGTTGCGAGCGCCATCAATATGCTTGCGTTTAAACGGTTCTTTTTCACGCAGATCAATAATTTGTGCCTTACGCATGCCTTCTTTAAATTCTTCATTAGTCAATTCGCCACCGATTGATTTAGCTTGAATTTTATTCCAAGCCCAGATACCAACCATGACTAAAATAATGACTAATAAAACTAAATCTAAGACAATTAAAAAACTCGACATAAACTAAATCTGCCCTTTCATAAAAAACTTACATCTATTATGATACCGCTAAACTAATTTACTGGCTATCATTTTTCGGATCTTTGAGCGCCTTTTTTTGTTCATTTTTGACTTCAATTCGATGTTCTCGACTCAAAATCATCTTGGCAATCAAATAATCATGTTGGTCAATCAGACCTGCACGATTGATATTGTCGAGCTCTAAAGCCATTAATTCAATATCCCAAATTCTTTTGCCAACATGAACCAAAATTCCGTATTTTTCTAATAATTGTTGTACATCGTAGAGAGTTTTCATTAGAAATTAATTATCATTCCTGTTCTAACCGTCCAAACAACATATACGACTAACACTGCAGCAGCCAATACGCGCCACTTAGGATTGTAGGTCTTCATTACACGATCGCCCAAGATAATCGCTAATAAGAAGCCGGCAATTAAGCCACCAATATGACCCCAGATATCAATTCCAGGCACAAAAATATCAAGCGCTAAGTTAATCAATGCTAAGACAAAGGCTTGTCGACCTAAAAAAGCAATCATTGGATTATGCAAATTGCGCAAGCCAATGGCAGTCATGGCTCCAAACAAACCAAATAAGGCTGTTGAGGCACCAGCACTTAAGCCGCGATCAGCACTGAAAGCCAAGCTCATTAGATTGCCGCCGACCCCAGCTAAAAGATAAGTTACTAAAAAGCGCACATGTCCCATTAATGGCTCTATATACTGCCCCATGTAGTAAATAATAATGGCATTAGAAACCAAATGCATGATGCCAATATGCAAAAACTGGGCCGTAAATAGGCGCCACCATTGGTGTCCAGCCACCACGGCAAAATTATTCATGGCTCCCATTTTCATCAAGACATTGGTATTCTCTGAGCCACCTAAAAACACTTCAACTAAAAAGATTATTAATAAAACTACTAAAATTCCTAAAGTCACAAATGATTGTGAGAGGTTAATTTTTCGTTGAGTATTCATTTAATCCCCCTTATCTTCGTCATTGTGACTATTTTAATAAATTTTATCAGGAGTAACAATTGTTTGAACCGGAATATCGGTTTTTTCGATAGGCCAAATGCTAGTATCGAACGTCATCTTGCTATTGGCTAAAGCAACAGTTTTAGGATCATGCTTAGCCAAAAAGCGATCATAATAACCTCCACCAAAGCCAAGTCGAACATGCGAATCTAAGGCAAAGGCTAAACCTGGCACAATGACTAAATCCAAATCATTATTGATTTTCGCATCTTCATCGGCGACTTCTTCCACACCGAATTTAGATTTTACCAATTTGCTCATATACGTATAGCGTAAAAAGTCTAAAGTATGATTTTGATCGCCTCGTGCCTTTGCCAGATAAACTTCTTTTCCTTTATCCCACAAACAAGCAATTAATTCAGAAGTATCTACTTCTAGTGGTAAAGAAGCAGTTACCCCAATCGTCTGACTTCTTCTAATTAGATCTGTCGACATTAATTTCTCTAATAAAATCGCATCTTCTGCTCTTTTTTCTTTAGTATTGGCAAATTCTTTTAATTTACTGATTTGTTCTTTTCTTAATTCTGATTTTTCCATCTTTTTGTCCAAAAAACAAAAAATAGCAGGCACGTAGCCTGCTATCTTGGTTTATTACTTAGTTTCACGGTGAAGTGTTGCGCGTCTTTCAACTGGGCAATACTTCTTTAAGGATAAACGTTCCGGATGCTTACGCTTGTTCTTCTTAGATAAGTAACTTCTATCGCCACATTCGGTGCATTCTAAAATGATGTTATCTGCCATTTTTTTCACCACCTACACTTTTATTCTGACTGTACTAGAATAGCATTTTTCAAGCTGTTTGACCAGTATTATTCTTTATTTTGTTGAATGAAGTTTGAAATAATCTTGTACCATTGCTTTGGCAACTTGCAATGTGTATGTTCCTTCACCATCAGGGTCTAATCCTGGGAAAACAACCGCCACTGCTAATTTTGGATTTTTCGATGGAGCATAGCCAATAAAGGTTGCGTTAATCAATTCGATATTGTGCTTTCTATTAGGGTGTTCAGCATCATAGTAGAAAGTTTGTGCAGTACCAGTCTTACCAGAAATTGATGGCTTAACATTCTTCAATGGGTGAGCAGTTCCCCAACCATTCGTACCGTGAACAACACGATAGAACCCTGTTTGAACCACATTAAGTTCCGCAAGCGTCCAAGGAATTACTTGTTGGACATTTGGCTTCTTATTGTAGCTAATGTAAATCTTCTTGCCATCTTTGCTAGTTTTACCAACTGATTGCACAATATAAGGTTGCAATCTCTTACCACCATTAGCAATAGTTGACACATATTGAGCTAATTGAATTGGTGTATAAGCATCATAGTTACCATAAGCTAGGTCAAGTACAGAACCGGAAAGAATATTACCCTTGTCATTAAATGACTTACCTTCAATTCCTGACACTTCACCAGGTAGGTCAACGCCTGTCTTTTGACCTAAGCCAAACATAGCAAAATTACGCCGTAAAATGTCAAAGGCATCGTTTGGCATACGAATGTAGCTCTTCGGTACATAACTAGCCTTAACCCATTTCATTGCTAAGTGCATCATGTAAATATTACTGGAGACTTCCAGCGCTGTTTCAGCATCCAATGAACTGAAAGTACCAACTGGATAAACTGACTTTTTAACTGGTGAACCTGGCAAATAAATTGCCGTATCAGGCAAAGTATTGTTTTCGGGAGTAATAACCTTATTAATTAATCCACCACCAACAGTAGCCCCCTTAACAACTGATCCCATAACAAAGGATTGGTTAATTACACCTAAAGCATTATCAGTCGTTTTACCAGTGTTCGTGTTTCTATTAATCCCGGCTACAGCTAGCAAAGCACCAGTCTGAGGATTCATCGCCACGGCATAGGCACCATTAGAGTATCTTGCTGCACCGTTACCAACAGCTGTACTGTAAACCCGTTTCAAAGTAGCCTGTACTTGCTTTTGATACTTAGCGTCAATCGTTAACATTAAGCTGGCACCGGCTTGACCATTATAAACAGTCTTAGTCTGCTGGATATTACCATTCGATTTAGTAATAACCTGGTTAGTCGACTTAGTTCCCTTCAAAAGTGGTTCATATTCTTTTTCAAGATATGAAGTACCTACCCGGTCGTTACGTGAGTAACCATTTCTTAAGTAGTACTGCAAGCTATCACTTGGTAAACCAGATTTTTCAGTTGAAACCGAACCAATGATACTTTGAATAGATGAACCATTTGGATAAGATCTTTGCCAGTCAGTTCCGATACCCACACCAGGAAGCTCTGATAAGTGCTCACCTACTTGGGCAATTTCACGATCGGTTAAGCCTTTATTCTTGATATAAATCGTGGATAAAGTATAAGCCCCTGAAATCTTATTAAAGATTAAAGCCGCTGTTTTTTGCCGAGTGGTTAGTTGAGGATTCATTTTTTCAACATAAGCCAATTCCGCTTGATAGATTTCAGCTGAAGTCTTCTTATTGCCATCAGCATCAATCTTGGCTGACTTCGGCAAAGCATTAGATATCTTAGTATTATTATCTTCATTAGCTAAATAATAATCTGCTGCCATTTGCTTTGTCGGCTTTTCATCGCTAATCTTGATATAATTACTCAAGGCATTAGATATCTTGTAAATATCTGCTGTTGTAGTCGAGGCACTCTTAGTATAAGTAATAGCATTGGTTGCTTTATTACCTACTAAAACGCGGCCTTTGGAGTCATACATGACACCACGTGGCACTTGATGCAAAACAACAGTTGAATCAGTTTTTTGCACTTCTGCCTTGAAACGTGAACCATAAACTAGTTGCAAATAAGCCAATTGCCCAATTAACATGGCAAAGAGGACTAAAATTACCCCTAGAATGATTCGCATTCTAATTGGAGTTGAGGAATGCTTGTTTGAGCCAGTCCCACTATTTTTTCTAAAATAATTCACGTAAATCACCTTTATTAAAACTAGATGTATTTTAACAAAAAGTAAACATCAATTCTACAATTCATAAGGGAGCTTATATAATTTTTAATGATGCTTAAATTTCTTAACTCACGACACATTGCAATTAATCGTAAAAATATTTTTTTCTGGCTTAGTTTTTTGCTACCGGCTTTGATTTTCTTGAGTTACTTTTTCTACAGCAAAAATGGAGTGCTCACTGTCGACTTAGGTCAACAATATGTTGATTTTCTTGCCTTCTTCAGGCGAAATTTGTTCTCCCATCCCTTGCGCTTAATCTATTCCTTTTCTAATGGTTTAGGCGGTTCAATGCTAGCAACTGATGCCTATTATCTCTGCAGTCCTTTCAATCTACTCTTATTTTTATTTCCGCAACATTTTTTGCCACAAGCAATTTTAATTATTATCGCATTAAAAATTGGAGCGGCGGGACTATCTTCCTACTACTATTGGAAGCAAAAAATCACTAATCACTTTTACGCTTTAGCGGCTAGTTCGGCTTATGCCCTTTCAGGCTACGTTATTGGCAATCACTATAATCTGATGTGGCTTGATTCTGTGATTTTGCTTCCTTTATTGATTAATGCCATCGACCGCTTGCTGGCCCAACGAAAAAATAAGTTAATTTTAATTACCTTTTTGCTTTGGTTCACTAATTTTTATACCGGATTTATGGCATTAGCCTTTGGTTTGCTTTATCTGTTAAGCAAAATTTTCTTCATTAATAAGCAGGAGCGCCTACGCCTTAACTGGATTTATTTAAGAAAAAGTATCGCTGGTTCATTTTTAAATGCCTTTATGCTCTTCCCCGTTCTGGTTGAAATGTTGCAAGGCAAGGCTAGTTCTACTGCCTCCTGGAATTTGGGCTGGCAGTTTTCTCCAGTTGAACAGCTGACTAAGTTAGCCGAAGGGGCCTATAACTTTCATGAAATGCAGGAAGGGATGCCCAACATTTATCTGACAATGCCTTTCTTGTTGCTGACAATTTTATATTTTTTAAGTAAAAAGATTAACTGGCAGCGTAAATTAGCAAACGGAATTTTACTCATTTTCTTAATTGCTTCTCTTTTTTGGACACCACTGGTTTTACTCTGGCATTTAGGCCAATTCCCTGTCTGGTATCCTGGTCGTTTCAGCTTTGTGTTGATCTTTTTTGCGCTAAATCTAGGCGTTATTGCATTAGAACAAAAAGAACGTATAGCTTATTGGCAGACCGGACTTCTGACTCTATTTTCTTTAGGTTTAATTATTTATATAGTATTTAATGCCTCACATTTTGACTTTCTAACTGAAGATGCGCAGATTGCCACGGGAGCTTTTCTAGCCCTCGGAATCTTGTTTATTGGCTTTATTTATCATCAACACAGTTTTGCCGCGCCATTTTTCTATTTAGTTATCGAGCTTGAGTTAATCGTCAACCTAGTACTATGTCTAGGCAATTTAGCTTATCAAAAAAATAGCGATTATCAGAACTTTACCACTAATGTCAGCCAAGCAGTACAATACGCAAATCAACATGATTCTGGATTTTACCGAACTGAAAAGACTTTCTATCGTTCTGATGATGATCCTTTTAGCGCTGGTTATTACGGTTTAAGTAATTTTAATTCGATTTCTGATCAAAAAGTACTCAACCTGATCAACAATCTTGGATTTCTAAACAATAGTAATTCCTACACTAATTTTGGCGGAACTACTTTGACAGATGATTTACTTGGAATCAAATATTATCTTTTGCCCAATGATGAAATCACAACGATCAAGTCTGGTAAGCAAATGAAGTATGACAATTCCAACCACCGCGTTGATGCCAGCGATTATCATTTGCAAAAACGCTTTGCCCAACTATATCTAGTGAAAAATAATGCCGCTTTGCCCCTACTCTTTTTAACATCACAAAAAACGCAAAAAATCAATTTTAACTCTCTAGATATTACTAGTAATCAAACCAAATTCTTTCAAGCAGTTACAGGGGCAAAAGTGCAGCTGTTTAAGCAGATCAATTGGCCTAAAGCAAAATTAATTAATGTAACTAGTATGAAAAACGATCAACTACAATATAATCGTAAAAACAATAAGCAAATCGCACGCATCATTTTCAATTTCAAACCACAGACTGATGATTCTTACTACATTGAAATGCCCGGTGAGATCGATGATAATGCCATTTCAATGACAGTTAATGGTGCTAATATTAATCTGGCAGTACGTGATCAAAATGCCCGTCTCATTAATCTAGGTAGCCACCAGCGTGGTCAACGGTTGCAAGTTACTTTTGAACTAAAAAAAGATAAACTCGACTTTAGTGGCATTCACTTCTGGCGCTTAAACACACAAAAGCTCGAGCAGATTATACATCGTTTTAAGCAAAAACAACCAAACTTTAAACAAACATCTGCTTTGATCATCAAATCTAATCATTTCACAACGAAGAAGATGATGACATTGGCGTCAACTATTCCTAATAACATTAACTGGTTAGTTTTAGATAATGGCAAAATAATTAACAAGAATAAAACCTTGTTCATGAATGCTTTTTTAAACTTCAAGTTGAATCCAGGAAAATATCAAATTACATTAATTTATGTACCATGGGTTCTTCTACTGGGGATGTTGGTTAGCTTAATTAGTTTAACAATTTTATTAATTTGCAAGAAAAAAGCCGCTGTTAGCGCTAACAGCAAAACTTTTACTAGACCTACTGTATAAAAATATAATACAATGTATACGTTATCATTCGGATAAATTAATATAGAAAGAAGATTTACAACATGGCTCTTAAATACCAAATTGGTGTTGATGCAGGTGGTACCCACTCAACTGCAATCGCATATGACGAAACTGGCAAGGAAATCGGTCGTGCAGAAGGCGGCCCAGGCCAAATTAACGCTGACTACGAAGGCGGAATTAAGAATATCTCTGACACTATCAACGAATTGATCGACAAGGTTGATGGTGACTGCATGCGCGTTCTTGTTGGTATTGCCGGTCTTTCAGTTGTCGGTAATGCTCCAGAAGTTGCCGCAACTATTTCATCAAGAATTAACAACTTACCTACTCGTGCTATTACTGATTCACTTTTAGCACTTTACGCTGGTCTTGAAGGTGATGACGGTGCCTTAGTAATTGCCGGTACTGGCTCAGTTTACAACGGTTTACAAAACGGCCACTTAATCGCAGTTGGTGGCTACGGCAACATCTTAGGTGATGAAGGCTCAGGTTACGCAATTGCTCGTTCAGCAATGCAATCTGCTCTTCTTAGCTGGGACAAGCGTGAAGACAACGCTTTGATTCAAATGTTTACTAAATTATTTGGCGTTGAACACATGGATGAATGTAACGCTAAATTCTACAAGATGTCTAACCCAGAAGTTGCAGGAATGGCTGTTCACGTTGCACAACTTGCTGATGAAGGCAGCGATGATGCAATCAAAGTTATTAAGAAACAAGCTCATCTGTTAGCCCGTGACATCATCATCGGTCTTGACCGTTACGAAGATCCTAAGCCAATGAAGATTGCTTTAACCGGTTCAGTTTTAGCTAACAACGAAATGCTTAGAGGATTGGTAGAAGATGAAGTTAAGAACAAGTACCCTGACGCTATCTTCTCAATCTCCAACGGTGAAAACGCTCGTGCCGTATTGTTCGACAAGAGTAAGGACTACCGTTACTTCACTAACCACGAAGACCGCTAAATTATCTTTTCTGAATAGTTACAAAAAGCTCGAAGTTACTACAATTTGTAGAAGCTTCGAGCTTTGTTTATGTTTAAATTTCTGCTGGTGTATTACGATTAAAGATATAAATGTCACTTTTAGTTTTTTCCCCTAGTATTCATAATAAGACTACCTATAATCTTTTAAAAGCAAACGCTAAAAATTGATATTTTGTATTTATAGTATATAGTACTATATAGATAAAGTAATACATTTTGTGAATAGAGGTTGTACTATGGCTCAAATTAGTGTAAAAATCGATGATAAATTAAAAAAAGAAGCTCAAGATATTCTTGCTTCATATGGGGTTGATATATCAACAGGAATTAGAATGTATTTCAAAGCTATTGTTAGAAGTAATGGCATTCCTTTAGAACTAAGACCCATGACAGAACTAGATGAAGCAAACTATGAAGCTGATAATCACATTTATCATGGAAGTTATAGCTCTTTTGAAGAATACAAAAAGGCCATGCGGAAATAATCATGCAAGTTAATCCTACCAAGCGCTACTACCGCGCTTACAAGAGATATGAAAGAAAACATTATCCAATGGATTATGTTGATGATTGTGTTGAAGCAATATTAACCAATGACAAAGAATTTCTAGCCAAACATAAAGATCACCCTGTAGGAAAAAATCGCGAAATGCACGTTAATCGTCAATATAATGACGATTGGCTATTGTACTACCGGATTGATAAAGAAACACATGAACTAATCCTAGTTTTGGTTGCATTAGGAACACATGATGAACTAGATCGATTTGCCAATATGTAATAGCATGCGTTGTATTGAACAAAAACAGATTAATGCAGAGCTCGAAGTTACTACAATTTGTAGAAGTTTCGAGCTTTATTTTGTTCCAATCACGCTAATGATGTTAATAATAATTTTTGCAACTGTAACTTAGCTGCATCTTGGTTAGCCTGTTCTGGTTGCTCATGATTCAATTGACAATTCTCAAGATAATCATCAATACCCGCTTTGAAATCTTTCTTCAACTCTGCCAGAGAATTTCCTTCATAAGAAATAAAAGTATTTTCTAGACCTAAGACTTCGCCAAATAAAGTATCATTTTCAACTTCGATAAGTACCTTGGTAACCTTTATAAGTTAGTAGGCTCATAGTCTTATACCTGCCATTCTTAATCCATTCTTCAACGTTCTTAATTGATATTGTTTAAGCATATTTCGAGGATGTGATTTGTGTAATTAAAGATTATTCACCTCTCTTATATATTCCATCACTGTACAAAATTTGGAATTCAAAATTTAGGCTTGTCTCCCATCATTTATTACGCAAAAAATGTCTAAATTTTTTGAAAAAAGTTAATTTTTCAAATCAAAACAAAAGAATCATTACATGAACTACATTTTTGATAGCGAATACAATATTTTTCGCTTCAAATACATAGAATTTCTTTCCTTTTTAAAAAAATTCTTTAAAGAGGCTGTTTCCCCTTGTAAATACGCGGATTACTGTTAAAATAAGTAATCGTAGTTTATATTAAAAGAGGTATTTTTCATGGAAACTATTTCTAAGAAACAATTAGTAGATCAAATCGCTGCAAAGACTGATGCTACTAAGACAGACATTAACACTATTTTGGACGCTTACATCGACGTCGTTAAGAGCAATGTTGCTGAAGGTAACAAGGTTCAATTGGTTGGCTTCGGTGCCTTCGAACTTCGTCACCGTGCTGCTCGTAAGGGTCGTAACCCACAAACTGGTAAGGAAATTGAAATTGCTGCATCAAACGTTCCAGCATTCAAGCCAGGTAAGAGCTTCAAGGATGAAGTTAACAAGTAATAATTTATTATTACAAAAAAAGACCGCGAGTTTTCTCGTGGTCTTTTATTTTGCCTCAGAACCTGCCATTAACAAGACTTTTCCCTGCTCAGTTTCGATCATCTCGCAATCTATGCCAAAGTTTTGCCTAATCGCCTGCGCCGTAATTACCTCTTCTGGCCTGCCCTGCTTTTGAATCCTGCCTTGGTTGAGCAAAATTACCTGATTACTATATTGCAAAGCCTGATTCAAATCGTGCAAAATCATGCAAATCGTCAAATTCTGCTTTCGATTCAATTTTTTCACTAAATCCAAAAAGCGATACTGAAAATGCAAATCCAAGTATGTTGTTGGTTCATCTAGAAAAAGATATTCCGGCTCTTGCGCCAGTGCTGTAGCAAGCCACACACGCTGCTGCTGACCGCCAGATAATTGCGCTATAAACTTATCTGCCAAATCAGCAATCTCTAGCTCCTGCATAATCTGTTGAAGGCGAGCAGATCCATTTTCTTCATCCTCCATCAAGGAATGATACGGCAGACGCCCCATTTTAACCAGTTCCTTGACAGTTATCTGATCATACAATTGATTCTGCTGGTGGACAATTGCTACCTTTTTGGCAAAATCCTTCGCAGCTAGCTGCCAGATATCTTGCCCATCTAGCGTAATTGTCCCCGCAGACGGCCTTATTGCCCGTGTAAGCAAGCGAAACAAGGTTGACTTGCCAGATCCATTAGGACCAATTAAAGTCGTAATCTGGTGCTCCTGCGGGCTCAGAGAGAATTGATTAAATAATTGTTTTGACCCATATGAAAAATCAATCTGCGACGCTTTAAGCATTTTTCTGCCTCTTCCATAAAATTAAAATCATAACTGGACCACCAACAATAGCCAAAATAATATTAGCCGCAATCTCGTTTGGCGCTGTAATCACCCGGCCGATGGTGTCAACGAACAATAAAAACCAAGCTCCAGCAAAAATCGAAAATGGAATGATTTTTTGATAATCATATCCAAAAAGCAAACGAGCAACCTGTGGCACAATAATTCCGATAAAGGCTAAAACACCAATGCAAGCCGTTGTTGTTGCGGCCAAAACCACTGCAATTAGCATCAAGACTAAACGCAGGGTTTTAGCAGAAACACCTAAAGACGTCAGCTCTTCATCATTGATCTTTAAGTAATTAGCCCAATTCATAAAACAAATCGCGCAAATCAGCCCTATTATGCCAATAACCAATAAATACATTGTTGATCCCCAACTACTTGTGGCCAGGCTGCTGCCACTATTTTGATTATTAGTGAAAACTTCCTGCATCCCCGTGAACACCGCATTCAATGCCACTCCGATGATAATTAACTGATAAGGCGTCATCTTTTTTGGAATAATAAAAGAAGCCCAAACGCTAGCAGTCCGCCAATAATCGCGAAAATAATTTTACCAAAGAAAATTTCTGGCAAAATAATAACCGCTAGCAATTGACATAAACTGGCTGCACTAGAGATCCCCATAATTCCAGGTTCTGCAATCGGATTGCGCAAAGTTGCCTGAAAAAAGGCACCACTAACAGAGAGGCTAGCTCCTGCTACTAGTGCCGAAATAATCCGCGGGACACGGATATTAAACAAAATATTCAATTGGCTGTTAGTCATCTTTTGCATTGAAAAATTGCTTGCTCCGTGAGTTAATGCAAAGAAAATCGTACTGATTAACAAAACTGCTAAAATCAAGTTTATCCAAATTACCTTTTTCTTCATTTTGATCACTTTCCAGGGTACAACCAGTTGCTTAATTTATTCAATGCTTGAGAAACATTCATGTTAGCTGAAGCATTAAAGTCTGGTTGCTGTAGGTCATAAACTCTGCCTGTCTTTACGGCTTTCATCGTCTTCCAAACAGAATTTTTCTTAAACTCTTGCTTAAATTGTGGCAAAGTTACATTTGGTAAAGCATGTTCTAATCGCAAAATGACATCTGGATTTTTAGTAGCTAGCGAGTCATTACTTGGTGACAAATAAATCTGACTATCAGAGTGATAGACATTTTCCCCACCAGTTATTCTGACCAAATCACCTAAATATGATCGATTAGTTAGAATCATGTAATTAGCGCCAGGCAAGCCCATCAAGATCAATACTCTAGGCTTACGACCGTGAACACGTGCTTTAGCCTTTTTAACGGCTTTTTTGATTAAGCCAATCTGATAATCAGCCTGTCTCTGCCGGTAATACTGCTTGCCTAATGAACTCAGTGTAGCTTCAAGGTCAGCTACTGAATCCAGCTTCAGATATGTAACTTTAACGCCTTGTTCTTTAAATGATTGATCATACTGATCTTTTAAAGTTGAGACTGCATAGACACGAGTGGGATTCAAAGAAGCAATCTTTTCAACACTTGGCTTCATTGGACTCCCAATCTTGGGCACCTTTTGATAGCGTGCTGGTAACTTAGCCTGCGTCTTTGGAACCCCTGCTAAATTAACGTTCAATTTATCAAAAATTTCAGTAATCGCTGCACTTGTGGCAACAATCTTTTCATTATTGGCAACTTTTTGATCAATCAATCGTTTAGCACCAATTGCCACTCCGATGATTGCTACTAAAAATATAATTAAACCAATAATTAATCCTTTACGTTTTTTCATTTACTTTTTCTTTCCTTGGCATTTACGACAATCAAAACAGCAACGCCAATTAAAATTAACGAACTAAGCACTCCAGCCAAAATAACATAATAAAAATTTCGCTGCCTTTGTTGATTAGCACGTTGATTGCGTGCATTCTGTGCTATTTGCCTGTTAGCTATTGCCGCTTGCTTCTTTTGTGCCAATTGCTCCTTAGGCTTAACACTCTTGTTTTTCACCTGTGGCGCGCTACGTTTTATCGCACTTTCTGCATGACTTGCTCGCTCTTTTTTATTTGTTAACTTAGGCAATTGCGTAGTGTCAAAGGCAAATGTAATATTGTGTGTTGCTTGGTAAACATGTGGCACATCTATTTTAATTTGACTAGAAATATCACGTTTTAAATTATTAGTGCGAAAACTATAGCGATAATCATAGTCACTGCCATGCCGCGTTTTTACTACGTTTAGCGGTGCTTGTCCATTAATCGTTAACACCCGAACCGGATAGGGACTTAGATCTTTCTTAGTGCGAATCGTCATCGTTACCAGGTACTGATTGTCGTCTACCACAACCTGAGCAGGACGCGCATAGTAGCCATCAGCCATCGAGGTCTGATGCGTGCCATACTTGTAAGTACGATAACTCACGCTTTGTGCACTAACAGTCACACCAAAAATAAACAAACAAGTTATCAACAAGAAAGGAAAAGAGATAATTTTAGCTATATTTTTCATTATTTCTTTCTCTTCAAAATTTTATTTCTTAAGTAAAAGGCCAAACCAATAATTGCAGCATCAAATGCTAAAAAGCCTGCGATCACAGGCAAAAATGGATATTCCACCGCTGCAATCGTCGCCATCTTTTTCTTCTTGGGTGTCATCTTTGCCCCAGGTTTTACACTAGAGTTTGAAGAAGACTGCTGCTTTTTAACTGGCTTTGACTGCGGTTGAGCGCTACTTGTAGCATTTTCTGCATCTTTACTACTGTCGTCATTAGCTGCAGAAATAGCATCACTAGTACTACTTGAATCAGTGCTACTATTTGCTTCGGTTAATGCCTTGCTTACAGTCGAACTGTGCGCCACATTTTTTACGCCAAAAGCAAACCAGACCTTAAACAAACGATCATGAATATTGGCAATTGGTACGCTCAAGCGCAGACTCCCCTGAGCCTGCTTCTTCAACTGATTTAGCGACTTGAAGTGGACCTGATAAGTCCAGATATCCTTGCCAGCTTGTTTGGTAAAACGCAGGTTTGAAATTGAACCAATTCCCAGTGAAACCGGCTGAAATTTGGTCACCATCCCATGCTTTACCTCAACTTTTAAGGTCATAACATAGCCCTGCTTTACTTTTTCAATCCTGGCATGATGCGTGTAAAAATTATTTGCTGCAGAAACGCCACTGCGATCCGCCTTATAGACCGCATAATTGATATTTTGAACCTTTTTATCTGCGCTGACCGTGTGTACTTTTCTTACTAACTTTTTTGACGCTCTTTTTACTAGCCTTCTTTTGCTTCTTGTCGGTCTTTTTCTTGCTAGTAGTTAAACCGCTAACCTTGTCATACTTCACCCAAGCTTGTTCGGTCATCTTACCACCAAAGTCAATAGTGACTTGCATCTTGACCCAACCATTATTTTTGAAAGCTTTGCCTGCAAAAACAAAGTCAAAACTAGATTTGTCGGCGGAAACATTTCCCTTTTTACCGCTAACGCCATTAATCTTGAGGGATTTTACAATCTTATTTACGTTTTGCCCCTTGCCCATTGGACTATTTTTACCATCGACATGGATTGTCATCTTAGTCACATGCTTTTGACTAACTGTTAATTGCACCTTATCTCCCACAAAACCTTGAGCCATTGACTTAGCATGGCTGCGGTGATTTTTACTGTATTTGTAAACCGTCATTCCCACTGTCTTTTGACTTTGTTCAGCGGCCATTACAACCGGATTAGTTTGCATAAATGCCACTCCAGGTGCCATTAAAGTCATTGCGACCGAACTACTTGCGATTAACTTAAGTAACTTTTTATTCATTCTAATATCCTTCTGAAACTGTCAAATCTTTTGTGTAAATAGATCTTTCTCGTAAATTGATTTTTTAATTATTTATTTAATCAAAGTAGGATTCTAAG